>JAZOSS010000132.1:0-42886 GCA_045657205.1 Eubacteriales bacterium | reverse complement strand
CGCCTGCGGCGAGTTGTGCTTCGCACCTCCCACCTTTTTATCTCCCGCTCATAGGCAGGGGCAATTATCAAAAACCGCTGTTTTCTTCGCTTTATATCATCAGGAGGAAAACCCCTTCGACTTCATACTTTTGATTATGTTGTCGTATTCTCGTCTTACCGTTTCACGGCTCATCTTTTCAACGTCACGGCTGTTGTAAACGCCCGACAGTCTTAAAGGTGTGCCGATATTACCGAAAGATGCGGCACGGTTTTGCATATTTTTCTTTTGTATATTCTTTTGTTTTTCACTTACCTCCGAATATACGCTTGAAAGATTTTCACCGTTTTCAACCCGCTTCCAGACGTCCTTGCCGACGGTGTCGAGATCAATATCGGGATGGTTTTTGTAAAACTCCTCCGTTTCGGAATTGAATCTGTCGAGAGATACTTCCTTCATTTTCGTTTTCCTCCTTCTGTATCTTTTCTGACTGCGCTTTCAGAGCATTTTCTTTTATCTTTTCAATAAGTCCGCGCTTGTCGGAAATTATGCCGTCGGGCAGTCGTTCAAGATAGTCCTCTATTCCGATAAATCCGCCGGACAAAAGCTTGTCAAGCGTGTTTACGGCAACTATCTGCGAATATTTCGTACCTGCACCGACGTCAACTCTTGCACGTATCACGGAATTTTTGAATATTTCGTAATCGGGCATTTCGGCACTTTTTTCCGTATCCTCCTCCGTATAGGTGAGAAGTCTGCCTTCGGGATAATATTCAAATATCATCTCCGCCCAGTTGAGCGCAAGATCCTCAATGCACGCATAAAGATTTTGTCTTATGTTTTCAAGAGGGATGTTCGACGATTCCTGAAGGGCAAGAATTGCCGAGGTGTTGTCGGGATCGACCTCGCCGAGAGCGGCATCCGTTGCACCCATAAGCTCCTTGGTGTGGCTCATCGTCATTGCGATAACATCAAGAAAACCGCTTTGCATATTGCCGACACCGAGCGATACCGCAGCCTCTCTTACGTCACCGCCTTTTACACCGACAGCCTCGCCTACCTCGTTCGTCCATTCGGGGATGAGAGTCTTGTCGTAAATGACTTTTGAAAAAGCGGTGTCCGTCATATGCTTCATAACCATGGCGTACGCCTTGTTTATGTATTTTTGGTTGGGGATAAGCGACGTCACGGGGGAATTTCCTATGAAAGAACCTTTGACGTTCTCCCAGGAAAAATACGCAACGGGATATCTTTTCATATTCGTTTTTCCGCGTCTTATAACGACGCTTTTTGTTGCCTTTTCCCAGATGACGAAGCCGTTTTCATCACGACTGAATTTCAAAAGAAATGTTGCGTTTTCCTCGTTTTCACTTTCAATGTCGAAAAGCTCGCCTGCCCCTGTGCCGAGTGATTCGTCGGGGGTGATCTTCATCACATCCGTACGGGAAACGCCGTACGCTTCGGCTTCTTTTTTCAGATGCCCGACCGTGTCCCTGCCTCTTAACATCACGTAGTCCTGCATCTGAATGTCACGGCTGTTGACGTTTGCAACAAACAAGTCGGTGTTGTCGCAAAGCACTGTTCTGATGTCGCCCGTGTAGGGCTGTCCCGTCTTTATATCGGCATCCCAGAAGGTGTAAAATACACCGTCACCCGACAAAGCCGCGTCAAGCATCGCACATCTTATAAGCGATTCTATTTTGTCCTTGTCGAGTCTGTACGACACGTTTTTGTTAAGAAGCTCAATGCCGTCGGATATCTTCTTTTTCAGCTCGTCGTCAGCCAGAACGGTAAGCGAATCGTCGCTGTAGCTTATGCTGACGGGCTGAGCCGTTGCCGTGCTTATCATATATGAAATGATACGCTTGATTATATTGAATACGGGAGTGGGCAGACCGTTTGAATTAACGCCGTCCCATTGTTCTCCTCTGTAAAATTTTTCGTTACGTCTGACGTTTGAATAAAGACCGATGCGCCTTTTGTATTCAACGCCTGCCTCGTACTGTTCCCAGGCTTTCGTTATATTTTCCATATACCTCCTAATAGTATGCTATGCTGTTTTTGCACTCGTGGCGCCTTTTTCTCGCGTTGTATATTTCCTCCTCGGTCGATGCGCGCTGTATTCTCGACATAACGGCGTAGCGCAAAGCCTCGGGCAGATGCGTTATCTCGTGAGGGGATTCTGAAGCGTCCTCCGTTTTCATCTTGTCGTATGTCAAAGACGAAAGACAGCGCACCGTTTCGGGGCAACAGGAGAAGAAACGCAAGACGGGCACACCGTCTTTTAAACGCAGATACTCACGCAGGGCGCGCCAGCCGGGTATTCGCCTGTTGTCGGCTTTGATAAGCGGCGGCATACCTCGTATTCCCGACATTATTTCAAAACCCGAAAGACCGCTGTCCTGCCGTCTGTTCCAAAGATCGGGCGATGCTGAAATATAGTCGATGTCAAGATCTTTACATACCTCGGCTATTTTCTCACCCGCTTCCGACAAGGTGAGATTGGGCATAAAAAATTCACGCTCGGCGTATACGTTTCCGTCGAAATCGGCGGCAAGAACGATAAAGGCAAGCATATCGAAGCCGTAGTCAAGACCGCCTATGCGCCGTATGTTGTATTTAAGAGGAAACGGCTCGATAACGTGTATTTTTTCATTTATTTCGGGGAAGAACTGACCTTCGAAAACGTCCCAGCTTCCGTCAAGCCAGGCACGGCGCAAGTCCTTCGGCAACGACCGCAGACGGTCGATGTACTCGCTGTCCTTTTCCATCAGCACGGTGTTGTCGTAAGCGGTCGCCTGGATAAAAGCGTAATCCTCGCTTTTTTCGCCCTCGCGGTATATCCTGTCGATAAACAGCCTTTTCACCCAGGCGTGGCCGACACCGCCGGGATTGCACGAAAGGTACATTCTTTTCGGATATCCGTTCGTGCCTCGGAGGCACGCTTTGAGAGCTGAAAATCTGTATTCGGTGAGCTGTGTTGCCTCGTCAAGGGCGATGATGTCGTATTCCTGACCCTGATACTGTAAGGTATCGCCGTCGTCAGCCATATAGCCGAGCTTTAAGACGGAGCCGTTTGGAAATTTGAAGCACTTTCCCGATTCGGAATATCTGACACAGCTGCCAAGCTCGGCGCGCAAGGGCAGGATGTGGTTGTATTGAAGCTCGGGAAAACTGCGTCTGATTATAAGACACTTTATTCCCGCATACCTCAGGCATAAAAGTACGAGCTTTCTTCGCAAAGCCCAGCTTTTGCCTCCTCCTCTTGCACCGCCGTAAGCGGTGTACTTTGCTTTTGATGAGAAAAACAGCTCTTGTTTTTTGTTCGGTACGCCTTTTAAATAAAGGGTGCTCATTCGCCGTCGTCGTGATCGCACACGACGTTGATGCTTCCGAATTCATCCGTTTTTTCCTCTCCGCCGTAGCCGAAACGGCTCTTGAGGTAAAGATTCAAAACGGAAGCGGATATTTTTTTAGTACCCGAATTAAGCGCCTCGTCTTCAAAAATGGATCTTATAAGCTGTGATTGCTTCGGGTACTTTTCGCAAAGGGCGTTGTATTCGTCCTGCGTAAGATCCATAAAACGAAGATAACCTGCCAGGTTCGGAAGTCGTTCCTGTTCCTGGCACGTGGCGGCGTATCTTTCGGCGGAAAGCAAAAATTTCTTTCCGTTGGTTACTTTTTTCGTATTTATCCGTCCTTTCTAAGCAAGCTCTTTTAAAAGCTCCTTCGTGCTGTCGAGTCCGAGAGTCTGCAAAACGTCATCAAGATCGAAATTGTCAACACATTCTTCGCAGTAGTAGTCTGTTCCTATTTTAACTCCTTCGTTATCGGGAAAAAGTCCACCACAATAAGAACATTTGTTCGGGTATTTTTCATCATCGTCACCTGCAGCGGGACATCCCCTGACGTGAGGTGACGAAAAACAGTATTCGCACATAAAGTCTCCTTTTCTTGCCGCGTAACGCGGCGGTACAAAAATAATCGGATCCAAACGCTCTTTTAATGGGTGCATTTGAATCCTGCAGATCGTATTTTGCACGGATATCCCACACCGCAGGATATCGTGGAAAACGCGTTCTGTTCTTCTTGTGTGCGTATTATACCATATTTTTGCAATTTTGTCAATACGAAAAACGGAATTTCTCGAACTATCAAGAATATTTGTTCTTTTTTCGGAAACTTTTGAACGATTTGCGCGGGATCTTTTTCAGAAAAAATACACCGAATAGTATTTTTGCACAAAAAATCAATCTGATTTATGTAAAATTTAGATAATTTTACTGCAAATTATTGAAATGTGCAAATGTTTGTGATATAATGAGTCAACAAATAAAAAAGACCGCCGCATGTTCCGCGGAGATCTTCCGAATAAAGGAGATAATTATAATGAAAGAAGAACTTATAAAAATAATCAAAGACAGAAGCGACGTTCCCTGCGACAACATAGGTGTCGGTGTTTATCCCAAAACACCCTTTGAAGAAAGAATGGTCGGTATTGCATACTCAACGTGGATGCGTTCCGATCTCAACTGGGACAGAAATGCCTGGAGCAAGCCCCTTTACGGCACGTACCGCTCCGATGACGAGGAAATAATCCGCCGCCACGGCGAAATGCTTGCAAAAGCAGGCGTTGACTTTATTTTCGTTGACTGGTCGAACAATACAGGCTACGTCCCCGAAACTATGAGCGAGGCACGTAACGACTTCCGCACGATAGAAGTCGCAACGGATATGCTTTTCGATATATGGAAGGATATCCCCGGCGCACCGAAGATAGCTTTGTTTGCAGGCCCGGGACATAACGGCCCCGAAAGCGTTGCTTCGGGCGATCACGACAGAAAAGTAAATCAGATATACAGAGATTACGTGACGAATCCCTCAAGACGCGATATGTATTTTTATTACGAGGGAAAACCCTTGTTGCTTTGCTACGGCGCAACACCGAACTTTTACAGTCCCGATCCCGAATGGAACGACGACCGCTTTACGGTACGCTGGGTAACGGGCTACGTCGGACAGCAAAGCGAGCTTTACGATAAAGAAACACGCAGAAGCTACCGCTTCTGGAGCTGGGAAGAAAGAGGCGCACAGACCTTTACCGTATCACAGGGAACTGTTGAGTCGGTAACGATAACCGCCGCAACGAGAGAGCAAAGCAAAGAAGGAAAGCCCGGATACATACCCGTATCACCGAGAAACAACGGCGAAACGTTCAAACGCCAATTCCAGAGAGCGTACAATCTCGGCGCAAGAATTGCACTTATCGTAACGTGGAACGAATGGATGAAGGGCGAACAGATATCCGATGAAATATCAAAGGATATAGAACCGTCAGAGGCACACGGCACGTTCTACTACGACCTTATGTGCGAACAGATAAAGAAATTCAAAGGTATTTCAGAATAAAATGAAAAAATTATTATCACTTTTTCTGTGCGTTCTTGCCGTGGCGGGATGTATTTCCTGCACGGAAAAACCGCCTGCCGAGTCGGAAACCGTGCAGACGGTATATGAAGAACCCGAAGAAATAAATTTCGATATAAAAGATATGCTTTTGCAAACCGAAAATAACTTCAAAAGAAGCTTTGATTTTACGGAACATACGACGGCAACGACGAGAAAAAACAAATATCTGACACTTTCTGCTTCATTCAGACGCAACAATACCGACGGACTTTTGGGTACAACGTCTTACGTTTCGGCGCTCGGATTTTCCGAGGAGCTTAAAGCCTTGCCCTATACGGCAAAAGCGCACGTTTCTTCAAAAGGAAACGATAAAAGAAAAGAAGAAAACACCGTCACGGCAGGACTCTTTTGCAAAAAAGCAACGGACAGATATACCGACAGCGGACTGTGGTTTTTCTTCCGTGAAAATACGGTGACGGCATTCGTTGGCGATTCCTTTAAATATACGGTAACGGATGACCTTCCGTTTAACTGTGACGACGGTGTTGACGTGCGCTTTGAAGGAAAAAAAGACGCCGTAACGCTTTTTATAAACGATACCGAAATAATAAAGATATCAAAGAGCGGCGAAGGGTTTGATATCCTTTCAAACAGCGGCGAAAAGCTCACCTCGTACAGCGGGAAAAAAATACTTTTTACGTCAGACACACACGGATTTTTCAGAGTTGGAACGAATAAAGCGAATTGCAGTATAAAAACGCTTGAGCTTTCACATACGTCAGAAGAGATATTCACACCGGGGGAAACGGTGTACTCCTTTATGAAAGATAAAAATTATTCTTTCAAGGATAAAGAAAGCTTTATGCACGCAAAAACGCTCGATCTTGACGGAAAGCTTTACGCTGACGTATCGGGTGTCTTTGATATGTTCGATTTTGCGTATGAAATAAAAGACGGTAACGTGACAGCATCACGCTCAAACGCTGTTCTTTCGATGAAAACGGGTATTCCCGAGATGGACGTGAACGGTAAAAAATATCCGTTTACATCGCTCAAAGAGTCAAACGGCACGCTTTATATCTGCCTTGACAGCTTTGTGAAAATACTCGGTTACAGCTCGTCTTACAATGCAGAAAGCGGACTTTATACGGTCTTTGCGCCGAATGATGAAAAAATCGAAGAAAAAACGGTGCTTATGGCTGAAAATTACCGTTTGTACGACGAAATAATATTTAATTACGACGACGTAGAATGTGACACGACGGGCTTCGGTAAATACGAAAAAGCACCGAATGACGAAAGACTCGTCGGTATCGCCTACAGCACGTGGAATTCAAATACCACCTGGTGGAAAAATGCGTGGGGAACACCCCTTTACGGTGAATACGATGCAGACGACGAGGAGCTTTTGCGCTACCATGCCGAGCTTTTATCAAAGGCTGACGTTGATTTTGTTTTTATTGACTGGTCGAACAATACAAACGTATCGGAAAAAACGTACGAAGAGGACGAAACGTTCCGAATGATCGAAAAGGCGGCTTATAAAATGTTCGAGGTGTGGTCTGAAATACCGAACGCACCGAAAATAGCCGTAATGACGGGCCCCGGCCATGCGGGCATCGCAAACGTGAAAAACGGAGCGCATCAGAAAAAGGTCGATCAGGTGTATTCTTCGTTTGCCGCAAATGGAAAATATAAGAATATGTATTTTAATTACCTCGGCAAGCCCCTGCTTATGTGCTACGGAGCAACGCCGAACCAGTACGGAGTAGATCCGTCGTGGAACGACGACCGCTTCACGGTGCGCTGGGTTACGGGATACGTCGGACAGCAAGGACCTTTGTACGACAGAAAATTGAAGTCAAGAGGCTTCTGGAGCTGGGAGGAAAGAAGTCCGCAAACGTACACGGTATTTGACGGTGTCGTTGAGGCTGTGACGTGCTCGGCGGCAACGCGAGGGGAAACGTCCGCAAAGAGTGAGCTGAGAGATAACGGCGCAACGCTTAAAAAGCAGTTTGCACGTGCAAACGGACTCGGTGCGAAAATAATCCTCATCACGACCTGGAACGAATGGAATCAGGGTGAGCAAAAATCCCCCGACCGTTCAAAGGATATAGAACCGTCAGTCGAACAAGGCACGTTCTACTACGACCTTATGCGTGAACAGATAAAGAAATTCAAGGGCAAAATATAAAATGATAAAAATGCGTAGTATTTATAAGAATATTACGCATTTTGTTTTAAAATTAAAAGCAAGCCTCTCTTTTGAGGTTATCCGTTATATAATGAAAAAACGGCTTTCCGCTGCTAAAGAAAGCCGTTTTTCATTTTAGGAAGTTTTATCTTTTGGTGATCAGCGTTTTAAATTTTCTTCGTCCGTTCTTTTTATCTTCTTCGTTGTCGTCTTTACGAATTCCGTATTTCTGACAACGATCGAATGGATATGCTTGAAGTGAGCCTGCTCTGCGTTTACACTTTTTACAAGTGCTTTAAGCAGAAGCTTTACACGCTCGTCGTAGCTTTTATCCGTGTTTTTGTCCTTTTCAAGTGCTTCTTTTACACCGTCGTCATCGGGATAAATGAACGCCGTCACGACGTTGTCGCCCGTTGCGGGATTCAAAACGTCGGCAACCATACATTCACGCACCAAAGGGGATAATTCAAGCTTTGCTTCAAGCTCCTCGGGTTGTATCTTTTTACCGTTTTTCAAAACGATCATGCTTTTGATCCTGCCGGTTATAGTGTACGTGCCGTCTTCGTTACGCCGTCCGAGGTCGCCTGTATAAAACCAGCCGTCCTTCAGGACTTTTGACGTTTCTGTCTCGTCGTTATAATAGCCGAGCATGACGTTCGGACCCTTTACGGCGATCTGACCGACACCGTATTCGTCGGGATCGTCGATCTTCACACTTACGTCGCATATGGGATATCCCGTGTGATGTGCGCCCTTGCAAAAATCGTCGTGCATTATTATAACGGGGGATGTTTCCGTAAGACCGTAACCGCAGTATACGTCAAAGCCGAAGCTTGTAAACGCTTCGTAAAGCTCAGGTGAAAGGGGAGCCGCACCGCACAAAAATCCACGCAGTCTGCCCCCGAAAGCCTCGTGCACCGTTTTGTATATCTTATCCGATGCATTGATGCCGACCCGCTTTAATGATCTGTTTATCACGCCGGCGGCTTTCATCTTCGCCTTCATAGTATTGTCCGTTTTCATTTTTTTATTCAGAGTTGAATAAATATTCTGAAGTATCAGAGGGACAGTCACGAAAAGCGTCGGCTTGAACGTTTTCATATCTCCGACCATCCGACGTATGCTTTCGGCATACGCTATGCTCGCACCGCAGTAAAGCACGGCAAGAAAGCCTGCAGTACATTCATAGGTGTGATGAAGAGGAAGAACGGAAAGCACACGGTCGGAAGGACCTACTTTTATACGCTTTAAAACGCTCATTATATCACTGCAGATGTTGTACTGCGAAAGCATAACGCCTTTCGGCTTGCCGGACGTTCCCGAGGTGAATATTATTATGCCCACGCCGTCGGGATCTATTCTGCTTTTTTCGTATGATGCGTCACCGCCTTGGCGCAGAGCGTTTCCTTCGCTTATATAATCTGAAAGAAAAGAAAGATCAAACGAGGCGATGCCCGTTTTCTCCGCCGCCATTCTTCCTTCCGTGCAGTTTTCTGTGTATATGATCGCCCCGGCATCAGTTGCCGATATTATATTTTCAACGTCGGAGCATTTAAGCTCTTTATCCGTCGGGATGATAACGCCGACACCGCAGCATACCGCAAGATACGATACAGCCCAGCCGTAGCAGTTTGAACCCATAAGAAGTATTTTTTGATCTTTCAGTCCCTTTGATACGAAAAACGAAACGAGTGCCTTTATGTCAGACAGCGCCTCGCTGTACGTTACCGTCCTTACATCACCGTTTTCCTTGTAAAGAAACGCGGGGTTTTGCGGATACGCTTCCGCCGAGCCTTCAATAAGCTCCTTGAAGTTTCTTATAAGTCTTATATCGTATATCATTTTTTGCCCCTTTCGGAAAGCTCACACAGTAAAGCGGCGGATAAGACCGTTACCAAAGAAACGGCAAGGGCGCGGCTTATAAGCTTTCTTTTCTTTATTTTTTTTGCAAGCAGGGCGTAATTTCCCGAATTATCACGCTGTGCGTAAGCGGGATAAAACGATTTTTCTTTGTAAAATTCCCGACATTCGGGGCATTTTTTTAAATGCTTTTTTATAAGTGCTTTGCTTTCGTCACTTGCAAAGCCGTCACAGTATACGCCGTACAGATCCTTTACAACGTCACATATCTTCATTTCGATAACTCCTTTTTGAGCATTTCTTTTGCCCTGTGAAATATTACCTTTGCTGTCGATTCGCATATACCGAGGTATAAGGCAATATCACGGTAAGATAAATTTGCATATATCCGCAAAAACACGACGTCGCGGTACTTTTCGGGAAGTGACGATACGGCTTTTTTTACACGCTTCGCTTCGTATTCACGACTTATTATCTCAACGGGATCGCCGTTTTCGTCTTCTTCGGTCACTTCAAGCTTTACAAATTTTATTTTGTTTTTTCGTAAATAATTATAATACGTGTTTTTTGCGATCGCCGCAAGCCAGGTAAAGATCTCACAGCTTCCGTCGTACTTGCCGAAATTGACGTACGCACGGTAAAACGTCTCCTGCGTAATTTCTTCACATAAGGCAGAGTCGGAACAAAAGCCCGAAAGAAATCTGTACACACGGGGAAAATATTCGTTATAGATATTCTCAAAGGCTTCCATGCCGTTCTCCTTTCATCATACGTATGTTAATACCCAAAAAACGAAAAAAGTTTCACGTTTTTTGAAAATTTTAAAAAATATTTTTACCGTAGTACATTGTTTCAACTAAAAGCTTACACAATAGATTTCCGAAGGAAATCAGCGCCCCGGCCTGCAGGCAGCTCTGCGAGCTGTGGGGGGGTGCAGGCGGGCGCTTTGCTTCCGCCGCGGGCGCTTTGCTTGCATCTGTGGAAACAAGAGGTGATTTCGAATGTAAACTTTTAGTCGAAACAAGGTAGTAGGGCGATTTACGAATTGCCGCTTGAAAAAATCAATCTCGGCATGTTCTGCCGAGATTTAATGTTATCAAAGCTTTTCGAGATCGTACGGTGTATTCTGATATACGAAATAGTTCAGCCAGTTTGAGAAAAGCAAATGCGCGTGTGAGCGCCATTTGTTCGGAGGCCTTTTTTCAGGATCGTCATTCGGGAAATAGTTATACGGAACGTCAATGTCGAGTCCCTTGTTCTTATCTCTGAAATACTCAAGAGAGAGGGTATCGTGATCGTATTCACAGTGTCCCGTTATGAAGAAACGGCTGTGGGCATCGTCGGATATAAGATACGGACCGACCATGTCGGACGATGCAAGCACCTTGAGATTGAACGCCGCTTCAAGCTCATCCTCGTTTACAGCGGAGTGACGCGAGTGAGGAGCGTAAAAATATTCGTCAAAGCCTCGTACGATGGGGTGTGACGGCGTGTGTACCTTGTGCTCAAATATTCCGAAGGCTTTTTTGTCAAGCATATGCTTGTTTATCCCGTAGTGATAGTAAAGCGCCGCCTGCGCCGCCCAGCAGATAAATACGGTGGAGCAGACGTTTTTCTTTGCCCACTTGAATATTTCGCACAGCGCATCCCAATATTTTACTTCCTTGAAATCAAGATTTTCAACAGGCGCGCCCGTGACGATAAGACCGTCGAACTTTCTGTGCTTTATCTCGTCAAAATCGGCGTAGAAAAGCCCCATATGCTCTTCCGAATAATTCTTCGACACGTGTCTGTCAACTCTTACAAGAGTAAGCTCTATCTGCAAGGACGTGTTTGAAAGCAGACGGACGAGCTGTGTTTCCGTCACTTCCTTCGTCGGCATAAGATTGAGTACGGCTATCTGCAAAGGACGGATGTCCTGCGTTTCCGCACGCAGCTTGTTCATAACGAATATATTTTCACTTCTTAATATTTCAGCCGCGGGAAGCCCGTCGGGTATCTTAATAGGCATAGTTCATCTCCGAAAAAAATAATGATACAGTTTACCATATTATGAGCTTTTTTTCAATACTTGAATGTAAATTTTAATTAAAGCCTTACACAGCGTTTTCTCTCAGCCTGTCGTACTTGCAGTTGCGGAAGTATAAGTATACGTCAAAGCAGATCTCGGCAAAGTTTAAAATGTAGAAGAAAAAGCCGAGAAAGAATATCGTACCGCTGCATCCCAAAACAGTGAGCTGGATCATCTTGCGGAATATACCGATGGCGTATCCGATAAGCAAAAATACTTCAAAAAACAAGCTCTTGCCCTTTGCCGTCTTCGATATGAGCGATTTGCGTATTGAAACAGGCCAGGAAAGGCCGAAGCAAAATATCGTAAAAGCTTCCATAAGCTCGGTGATAAAAGAAATCTCCATTTTTTGACCCCCGTATTGACAATTTATTTTGACGGTATTATAATACAAATGTGCGTATATGTAAAATGTATATCCGTTATACATAATATATCGAATTGATATGGAGAACTTATGAACATCAGCTACGATCATTACAGAATATTTTATAATGTGGCAAAATATAAAAGCTTTACGCGTGCCGCCGAGGTTATGTATGCCAATCAGCCGAATTTGACGAGAGCTGTCAAAACTCTTGAAAAACAGCTTGGATGCACGCTGTTTGAACGTACGAACAAAGGCGTGCGGCTGACATCCGACGGAAAGGAGCTTTACGAGCATATTTCGATTGCCTTTGAGCATATCGAAGCAGGAGAGCTTGCCGTGTCGGCAAAGCACAGTATGGAACGCGGAGTCGTGTCCGTCGGTGCGACCGAAATAGCCTTGCACTGTTATCTTTTGCCCGTTTTGAGCCGTTATCACAGAATGTATCCGGGAATAAGAATAAAAATACTGAACGTATCAACTCCGCAGGCACTGAAAATGATAAACAGCAGTCTTGTCGATGTTGCTATAGTCACAACGCCTGCCGATATAACTTCAAAGCTTTCGGTCGTAAAGCTGTCAGATTTAAGGGAAGTTCCCGTGTGCAGTAATGATCTTGAAGTTGAAAACGGTATAGGATTTAAAGATCTGCAAAATTATCCGATAATATCACTCGGACAAGGCACGTCCACGTTTGATTTTTACAGCGATGAATTTATAAAACACGGCTGTGTCTTTTCTCCCGATATCGAAGCGGCAACGGCAGACCAGATAATACCGCTTGTGAAATACGGACTCGGAATAGGCTTCGTGCCCGAGGAGTTTCTCGATACCGAAAATAATATAAGGAAAATAATTATGAAAACTCCGCTTTCTCAAAGAGAAATAGTCCTTGTAAGAAAGAAGGGGCACACGCTTCCGCTTCCCGCAAAGGAGCTTGTCGATATGATCCTTTCACACAAAAAACAATAGAAACGAACGTAATATACGGCAGATGTTAAAAAATATTGCAATTTGTGTCGTAATATGATATAATAGATTGAAAAAAATCCGAAAGATCATCCGGAGGAAAAATGAGAGCAGACGGAAAAAGAATAAAGAACGCAGATCCCATGTACACCGTTGGCGCGTACATTATGAGTAAACGTGTCGATTCTATGAATATGATAACAGTTGATATTCCGCTTGAACCCATAAAGAAATATATCGCAAAAAGAAGAGAATATAAAATATCGCATCTTGCACTCGTGATAAGCGCTTATCTGCGTACGGCGGCGGAATATCCCGCGCTCAACAGATTTGTCGTAAATAAAAAGATATACGCAAGAAACGAATTTGCCGTCGGCATGGTCGTGTTAAAACCCGATGACGACGGACACGGCACAATGTCGAAAATGTACTTTGATTACGAGGATACGATATTCGACGTACAACGGAAAATAGACGAATTTATCGAAAAAAACAGACAGTCGGGCGATACGAACTCAACGGACGATATCATAAAAAAGCTTTTGAAGGTGCCGGGACTTTGCAACGTCGGCGTCGGACTTTTCAAATTTCTCGATAAGCACGGAATTTTGCCGAAAAAGATAATAGACGCAAGCCCCTTCCATATGTCGCTCGGAATAACGAACCTTGCTTCCATAAGAACTAACCATATATATCACCATACATACGAATTCGGCACGACGAGCGTATTTATTTCAATGGGCAACCCGCGTTACGTTATTAAAATGAAGGAAGAAAAACCCATATTTGAAAGATGTATACCGCTCGGAGTCGTTATGGATGAAAGAATATGCTCAGGCTCTTATTTTGCCATGGCTTTCAGACGCGTCAGCGAATATTTAAAAAACCCCGAGCTTCTTGAAGAAGCACCGAGGGTGATAAACAGGGATGAAACGTAAATAACGCGTATCAGTTTTTTCTTCATATTATAAGATTCAATTTGATTTTTACATATGAATATCAAAGGTAAAAGACATCTTGTTTTTCGGTGGCTTTTGCCTTTTGTTTTCTCAAAAATAGGGTGAATCGAAAAGATTATCGGCAAAACAGTTCGTAAAATATTACATTTTGTGTATTGAAAAAAGAAAATAAAAGATGTACAATGTGTCGTTACAGATAAAAGAAGGAGGCTTCGGGATGAAAATTTATAACGTCGGACTCGATATTGGCTCTACAACTGCAAAGCTTGTAGTAAGCTGTGACGGGTATACAGTATTCAGCGAGTACGCACGCCATATGGCGAAAACGAGAGAAAAATCACTGGAGCTTTTAAAAAAAGCAAGTCCGCTTATGACGGACGGCACCGTTAAGATAATGATATCCGGCTCGGCAGGGCTCGGGCTTTCAAATGCCGCAAATATCCCTTACATACAGGAAGTTTTTGCAACGGGCGAGCTTGTGAAAAATATGAGTCCCGATACGGATATAGTCGTTGAGCTTGGTGGCGAGGATGCCAAAATAATATATTTCAAAGGCGCACTTGACGAAAGAATGAACGGAAGCTGTGCAGGCGGTACGGGTGCTTTTATCGACCAGATGGCAAGCCTTATGGACGTTACCCCCGATGAGCTTGACGAATTGAGCCTTAAATCCGAGCAGATATATCCCATAGCCTCACGTTGCGGAGTTTTTGCAAAAACGGATATACAGCCGCTTATAAATCAGGGCGCAAGAAAAGAAGATATTGCCGCAAGTATATACCAGGCAGTCGTGAACCAGACGATAGCAGGCCTTGCACGAGGCAGAAAAATAGAAGGAAAGGTAATGTTTTTGGGCGGTCCTCTTTATTATAATAAGGGACTGAGAAAAAGATTTACCGAAACGCTCAAGCTGACGGAAAAAAATGCACTTTTCCCCGATTACGGAAGATTTTCCGTTGCCATGGGCGCGGCGTTCTGTTCGGATAAAAACAAAACTTCTTTTACAATAGACGAGCTTATAGACAAAATAGAAAACGCAGTCGGTATATCCGAAAAGAGTGATACGCTCGAACCGCTTTTTGAAAATAAACAGCAGTACGACGAGTTTTTGGCACGCCACGGCAAGGCGGATGTCAAAAAAACGGATATCGAAACGTATAAGGGCGATGCCTTTCTCGGTATTGACTGCGGCTCGACAACGACGAAGCTTGCACTTATCGACGCCGACGGCGGACTTTTGTATACGTATTACGCATCAAATAAGGGCAATCCTGTTTCCGTCGTCAAAGAACAGCTTGAAATAATACGAAAAAAATGTAAAAATATAAATATCGCCGCTTGTACCTCGACAGGCTACGGTGAGGAGCTTGTGAAAAACGCCTTCCGCCTTGATTTCGGACTTGTCGAAACTGCCGCGCATCTCAAAGCGGCAAAGCATTTTGACCCCGACGTGGAATTTCTTATAGATATCGGCGGTCAGGATATAAAGTGCTTCAAGATAAAAGACGGCGTCATTGACAATATTATGCTTAACGAAGCGTGTTCGTCGGGTTGCGGATCGTTTCTTGAAACGTTTGCACATACGATGAATATGTCAGCCGAGGAGTTTTCAAAGATCGGGCTTTTCTCAAAAGCACCCGTAAATCTCGGCTCACGCTGTACTGTTTTTATGAATTCCTCCGTTAAGGAAGCGCAGAAAAACGGTGCATCCGTTGAAGATATTTCCGCAGGACTTTCCTGCAGTGTTGTAAATAACGCACTTTATAAAGTAATAAGAATAAATAACCCCGACGATCTCGGACGGCGCATCGTCGTTCAGGGCGGTACGTTCAATAACGACGCCGTTTTGCGAAGCTTTGAAATGCAAACGAAACGCCTTGTAACACGTCCGTCAATAGCAGGTATAATGGGCGCGTACGGCGCCGCACTTTACGCAAAAGAAAAAAGAAAAGCACATACATCCTCGCTTCTTACGGAAGACGAACTCAATGAGTTCGTGCATACGGCAAAAACGGCACGCTGTGCAGGATGCGAAAACCGCTGTACGGTAACCGTAAACACGTTCTCGGGCGGAAGAAGATTCGTTTCCGGTAACAGATGCGAAAAGATATTCGGTGTAGGCGCGGCGAAAGAGAAAAACGATCTTCCCGATATATATAAGGAAAAACAAAAGCTCCTTTATTCACTTGAAAAGGAAAGCCGCGGTGAAGTTAAGGTCGGAATACCGATGGCACTCAACCTTTACGAAACGGCACCGCTTTGGCACGCTTTCTTTACTCACATAGGCTGTAACGTATTTTTCGGCGGAGGCGCTGACGTACGTTCGTATATGATAGGCCAGCAGAGTATACCGTCCGATACCGCCTGCTATCCTGCCAAGCTCGTCCACGGTCAGATGATAAAGCTGATAGAGCAAAAGCCCGACTTCATCTTCTACCCGTGTATGACTTGGAATTTTGATGAAAAGAAAGGTGACAACTGCTACAACTGCCCCCTCGTTGCATACTATCCCGAGGTCGTACGCGGCAATATGGACGAGATCGGAAACATTCCGTTTTTGTACCCGTACCTCGATATAAACAACAAAAAACAGCTTAAAAACACGCTTTTCGATACTTTGAAGGAACACGTAAACGTGAAGAAAAAGGATATCGCAGAGGGACTTGACAAAGGCTTTGAGGCTGTTGAAAAATACAGAGAAAAGATAAATTCCTTCGGTAAGGATGCCGTAAGATACGCTCGGGAAAATAACCTTCCGATAATGGTGCTTGCAGGCAGACCTTATCATACCGACCCCTTGATAAACCACGGAATAAACGAGCTTGCAACACGCCTCGGCTTCGTCGTTATAAGCGAAGATGCCGCAGCATCAATGGCTGATATGCCGAGAGTTTCGGTGCTTAATCAGTGGACGTACCATTCAAGAATGTACGCAGCGGCAAATTTCGTAAACAGAACTCCGTCAGCACAGCTCGTACAGCTCGTGTCCTTCGGTTGCGGACTCGATGCCATAACGACCGATGAAATACGCGATATTCTGGCAAAAGGCGGAAAGCTTTATACACAGCTTAAAATAGACGAAATAACAAACCTCGGCGCAGTCACGATAAGACTCCGCAGTCTTATCGCCGCACTTGAAGAGCAAAGAGAGAAACGAAATGGATAGAGTACTTTTTACACAGGAAATGCGTAAGGATTATACGATCCTTATGCCGAATATGCTCCCCGTTCACTTCAAGATATTGGAGAAAGTGTTCAAATACTACGGCTACAATACCGTCCTGCTTGAAAACACGGGTGAAAAGGTCATATCCGCAGGACTTAAATACGTCCACAACGACGCCTGCTACCCCGTTCAGCTCATCGTCGGTCAGTTTCTCGACGCACTCGCAAGCGGAAAGTACGACCTTTATAAAGTTGCGCTCATGATAACGCAGACGGGCGGCGGATGCCGTGCATCGAACTATATCGCCGTTTTGCGTAAGGCGCTCAAGGATGCAGGACTTGCACATATCCCCGTCATATCGCTCAACTTTTCGGGGCTTGAAAAAAACCCCGGCTTTAAAATAACGCTTCCGATGGCGCTTCGCGCCGCATACGCCTGTCTTTACGGCGACCTGATTATGTCACTGAAAAATCAGTGCCTGCCGTATGAAACGAATAAAGGCTCAACGGAGGAGATGGTCAGCAAATGGACGGATATCCTCTGCGGCGAGCTTACGAAAAAGCATCTCAACAGAAGAAAACTCAAAAAAATGTACGGAGAGATCGCACGTGATTTTGAGAAGATCGAAAGAGTTGAAAAAAAGATACCGAAAGTCGGCATAGTCGGTGAGATATTCGTTAAATTTTCACCGCTCGGCAATAACGATATCGAAAAATTCCTCCTTTCGGAAAACAGTGAGCCCGTTATGCCGGGACTCATAAACTTCCTGCTCTACTGTATGTACAATTACGTTGAGGATAACAGACTGTACGGCAAGGGTGCAAAAGCGGCTTTTGTGTGCAAATGCGCCATAAAGTTCATAAACCGCATAACGGAAAATATCGCAAAGGAAGTCAAGGAAAATTCCTCCTTCACACCTCCGTCACCGCTTTACGATATACATCATCTTACGGATAAATATATCGGTACGGGCGTTAAAATGGGCGAAGGCTGGCTTCTCGTTGCCGAAATATCGGAGCTTATCGAAACGGGTGTAAAAAACATTGTCTGCGTTCAGCCGTTCGGATGCCTTCCCAATCATATCGTCGCAAAGGGCGTTATGAAAAGAATGATGGAAAACAATCCCGGGGCAAACATCGTGGCAATAGACTACGATCCCGGAATGACAAAGGTGAATCAGGAAAACCGCCTGCGCCTTATGCTTTCGTGCGCGGAGGAAAATTTGATATGACACTCGTTCCCGATTTTATGTTTTCAAGCGTTTACGATATATCACCCGAATTTTTTAAAGAAAACGGCATCACGGCGATAGTCTCCGATATCGACAATACGCTTGTTACCTACGATGACGAAAAACCGACAAAACAGCTTTTGATATGGCTTGAAAAACTGAACGAAAACGGTATTTCCGTTTCCTTTGTTTCAAACAATTCCCACGAAAGAGTAAGAATATTCAACGAAGAACTCGGTTTTTTTGCCGTCGGCAAGAGCGGAAAACCGTTTAAAAAGAACGTGCTACACGCTCTTGAAAAAATGAAGGCTGAAAAGAAAAACGCCTGCATCATAGGCGATCAGGTGTTTACGGACGTTCTGGCAGGACGAAATGCAGGTATCCGTACCGTGTTAGTCCCTCCGATAAAGGACAAAACGGATCCATTCACCAAATTCAAAAGACTTCTTGAAAAACCGATCTTGAAAGCGTATAAAAAACATCATATATGACATAATTTTACAAACAATTAATACAAATATAAAATCCCGTCACGCAGGAAGTATTGACTAATTCGTATGTTTTGGTATATAATATACACAGTCGGAGAAAATAAAAAATAATATAAATTTGAAAAGGAGATATTACTATGTCTAAAGAAACATCCACCGCTTTGAAAGTTGTCGTTTTGCTTTTTGCAGTTGTCGGTGTAGCTGTTGCAGCTCTTCTTGTTGTTAAGAAGCTTCGTGCAAAAAAGGCGGCAAAAGAAGATTCGTTGTTCGACGAGCTTGATGAGCTCGATATCGACGATGACGATATCTGCTCATGCTGCTGCTGCGACGATGAAGAATGCATCGACGAGGTTGCTGAATAATTTGTAATTCAGCTTATGCTTAAAATACGGGCAGAAAACTTCTGTCCGTATTTTTTCTTGACTAAATTAAAAAAATGTGATATAATCAATAAAAAAAGTGAAAGGAAACGATTTATGAAGCATTATGCAAAAATAGCCATTGTTTCAGCACTTCTTGCGGCGATGGCACTTTCCTCTTGCACGGAAAGTAAAATGAACGATACTTCAGAAGGAAGTGATACTGTGTACGAAACGGATGCTCAGACAGAAGCTGTAATAAGTGATATAACCCTTACAGCTCCCGCTGACGGACAGAAAGATATAGTGTTTGTAAGCGATGATATTGTAAAGCATATGAACACTCGTGTTGCAAACGTCAAAGCGGGTACGGGAATGAATTATTCGGATAAAAATACCGAAGCGTGCACACCGTCAGCAATCACGTTTGCATGGGAAGATGCAAAAGCAAAGCCCGGTAAGGAATACACCCTTACAATATCCGAAAACGAAGACCTTTCGGATGCTTGGGTGTACAAAACACAGTCCACTATGTATGATGTTTATAACTTTAAAGTAGGCACAAAATACTATTGGACGGTTTCGTCCGATGATACTGTTTCCGCTGTTTTCACGTTTGAAACAAAGGCGGGCTTGCCGAGATTTTTGAAAGTCGATAATATATCAAACTTCCGTGATATCGGCGGATATAAAACGATTGACGGAAAAACGATCAGACAGGGACTTGCATACCGTTCCGCACAGCTTGATGATGCTAATACTTCGGGTAAAGACGTCGTATTGAATCAGCTCGGTATAAAAACGGACCTCGACCTCAGAGGAAAATCGGGCGCACCCATTTCAGGACTTAAATACATACCGGTAAAAATGGGCTGGTATCAGCATATTTTCTCAGATGAATACAGAACGGAAACGAGAAATAATATCCGAGTCTTCGCAGATGAAAAGAATTACCCCGTGCTTTTCCATTGCTCACTCGGACGTGACAGAACGGGAACAACGGCGTTCTTGCTTCTCGGTCTTTGCGGAGTTGATGAGGAAGTCCTCATAAAAGAATATTTCCTCTCACTTTATTCAAGACAAGGTAATGCCGACAGTGCATCCGTAAGCGCCCTTGGGCTGAACATCGACGCACTTCTCAACGGACTTGATAATTACGGCGGAGAGAATGCAACTCTTCAGAATAAGATCGAAGCATACCTGCTCGATATCGGCGTTAAGCAGGAAGATATCGACAGCATAAAGAAAATACTTATTGAAGAATAACGCAGTAAATAATGAACCCCGACAGATCGTAAGGCTTGTCGGGGTTCATTATTAAGCAGATAAAGATCGTGCAATGCTTTAAAAAAACGTACACAGCTTTTAAACTGTGTACGCATTTTTTATTTAAGCCTGAGCTTCCGTTTCAAGGAATTTTTCATAACCCTTGAGCTTTGCCTTGTTGAAGAATCTGAATCCGAAGATTGAAGAATCTACCTTGGAAAGATCGTCGGAAATGAGATAGTATTCCGTGTTGAACTGAAGCGGAATTATTGCCATATCTTCAAGCAAAAGCTTTTCGGCTTCAGCAAGCTTTGCAGCTCTTTCTGTGGAGTAGGGAGCGAGTGCAAGAGCCTCTTTTATAAGTGCCGAATATGCTTCGCTGTCGTAACCGGAAAGGTTGGGCTTTGCGGAGTAATCGTTGTTGAGCGTATCACGTGCCGCACCGCTGTACTCGATAGCGAAGGGAGCAAGAGTTCCGATAGCATCCGTGGAGTTTGACTGATAATCTATTGAAAGAACGTCGTATTCGCCTTTTTCGATAGCGTTTGCGTAATCTTTTCTGTCGAGAGCCTGAACTTTAACTGAGAAACCGAGCTGTTCCCACTGTTCCTTAGCGTACTTTGCAACAAGCTCGTCTGTGCCGTTGAGTGTGTAATCACGGCAAACGAGTCTTATCGTCTTGTCGCCCGATGCGCTCTTTGCAAGGGATTTTGCTTCGTCAAGATTTGCCGTCGTTGCAAGGATGTTGCCCTGCTTTTCACGGAAGGACGTTCCTGCCTTTGTGTTGTATACAGGTGCAGGTACTATACCTGTTGCCGCTTTGTTCGTGCCGCCCGTTATTGATACGATGTGATCTCTGTCAAGTGCAAGTGAAAGTGCACGGCGGACCTCAGCAGAATCAAACAATTCGTTTTCACGGTTGAACATGAACGTGTGCGTTGAGAGAAGGTCGGAGATCTTGAGATCCTTGCGGTAAGCTTCTATCTGGTCCAAAGGAAGGTTTGAAAGATAGAAGATCTCACCGTTGTTGTAAGCATCAAGAAGTCCCTGAAGACCGGAGCCGTCACGTCCGAGGTATTCGTAGTGGATAACTATCTTGTGGGGCTTAACGAATTTAAGCTCGTTTTCGCCGTCTTCACCCTTGAGTCTGTAATATTTGTTGCGTTCAAGAACGTAAGTGTTGTTTTCTTTTTCATCGTTCATCGTCTTTACGGCGAACTGACCGTTTGTTACCATCATCGTAGCCTTCGTAGCCCATGTGGGATCGTAGAGCATCTGGTCGTTTTCGTCGTATTGAACGACGCCGTCATCGTCCGTCAAAGGCTTGCTGACCTTATCCTCTCGCAAGGGATAAAGCGCGGGGGAAGCGAGCAATTCAAGAAAATGGTCGTAGTTTATAGGACCTTCAAATTCGATCTCAATAAGGTCGCTGTCGGGAGCTGTTATACCGACGTCGTCGATGCTTACGCCTGCAACGCCTTCTTTAGCTGCCTTTGCGTTCTTTATATCATACAGCAAAACTGCCGCATCACTTGAAAAATCAGGCTGAAGTATACGCTTCCAAGCAAATATAAAGTCGTCGGCACTGACGGGAGTACCGTCGCTCCACTTCGTGCTCTTAAGCTCAATGAGCATTTTGTATTCCTGTCTGTCTTCGTTCTCTGTTATGGTGATATCGTCAGCCAGGGCGTTTGAAACGTCACCGTCGGCATCGATCTTTGTGATACCCTCATACAGAAGCCCCAATACCTTTACGGCATCTGCGTCAACGTATGCTGTTGCGGGGTCGAAATTCTTGATTTCCGAAGAAAGAAGCATATGTATAATTGCACCGTTATCGTTTTCGGCACGTGAGCATCCGGCAAATGCGGAAAGGACGAAAACAAGGCACAACATAAGTGCGGCAATTTTCTTCATTTAATGAACCTCCTTAGATTCCTACAAATGTTATAGTTTTACCTGCTCATTATACCACTAATTCTCAATTTAATCAATAATAAATAATTAATTTTTATAAAGATTTACACTTTCGTATAATTCAGCACACGAATTTTGATGAAAAAAGGACGAAAATGAGGCGGAAATGTGGCAAAACACAGCGTTTTGCCACATTTAGATAACATATAATTTTAAATCAGTTTAATAATTATTTACGTTTGTTGAGCGCCCAAAGTGCTGAAGAAAGCATAATTCCGCATATTATAAGCCCTGTCACCGGACGAATCGTGCCTGCTTCCATTCCGCCGACGACACCGAAAAGAAATACAACGCAAACGCATACAGCGCACGTCGGAGCATATTTTTTGATTATCGCAACGCAGATGTTTGCCTGCTTGCTGTTGAAAGCGGAAACGATGCGGCAAAGCGCGTATCCCAAAAGGTAAGCTGTATATTCTGCACCGAGATAAACGGCGGCAATCACCGATAAAAGGGAATTGCTTACGTTTGCTGACTTTCTCGTTCTCGTTTCTGTATTGTATCTTAATGAAATGTTGTTATTCATAATTACCTCCAAATTACCAAAATCGGTATGTTGTGATTGCAGTATACACCAAAAATGGTAAAATGTCAATAGAAAAATCGAAAAAAATATAAAAAAGTCGAAAAAGACTTGACAAAACGGTAAAAATGTGTATAATTGTATTCAGAAAAGATAATTGGAGATTACTATGGATTGGCTTGCCGAAGTTAAAAGAATAAAAAATGAAAAGGGTATGAAAAACGACGTTCTTGCGGAAAAGTCGGGAATACCTCTCGGAACGCTCAATAAAATACTGTCAGGTCAGACGGGAAGCCCGAAGCTTTCAACCGTCACCTCTCTTGCCGATGCACTTGAAGTTTCCGTATGTGCCATCATCGGTGAAAGCGATATGAACGATGATGAAAAGGATATAATAAAAAAAGTGCGTGCGCTCGACGGGGAAGGCTATACATCCGTTCTCGGATGTCTTGAAAGAGAATACAAACGCACGATGGAAGAGAAGAAAAAGAAAAATTCATCGTACGTTCTCGACGATGAAAATACAGTCCGTATACTTTTTTACGATATGCCCGTTTCCGCAGGCTGCGGCTATTATCTTGACAGCACCTGCGCGCGCAAGATAACGCTTCCGTCAACCCCCCTTACCGAAAGGGCAGACTTTGCTCTGAGAGTAAGCGGTGATAGTATGGAGCCGAAATTTTCCGACGGTGATATAGTTATCATTGAATCCGACTCAAGACCTGAGGAGGGAAAGATAGGTATTTTCGTCCTCAACGGCGAAGGATATATAAAGAAATTTGCAACAGACAGACTAATTTCCCTGAACCCCGCTTACAGCGACATAAAAATAAAGCCCGATGACTCGTTTGAGTGCAAGGGGCTTGTTCTCGGTAAGCTCAAAAAGAACTCATAATATTACCGCACCGCCTATATCGGTAAGCGGACAATTTGATATACTCACGGCTTTTGTACGGGTTTCCTTGCAAAAGCCGTTTATTTTTTCGCAGTCGGGATGCGATGAAAGATCTCCGAAGAAATATACCGTTTCCTCACAGTAAAACGATGCACCGCCGATAAAACCGTAATCAACACCCGGCAAAGCTATTCCGCCCGGGGATATTTTCAACACCCTTTCGCCGTTTTCCGTAAGTTTTTTGAATAAACCGTCATCAGCCGTGATGTATCCGCCGGATACCTTTGCAACAGAGCATTTTGCGTATCCCTGCTTCACGTTTACAGCCTTCATCGTGTGATTTTTTGCATACGATAAGATCTTTTTTGATACGCTGTCAAGCTTTGCATAAATCGCATTATCCGTGAAAAGTACGTTGAAAAGAATGTCGGACGGATATTTTTCACCGTGACGTTCATCTGTTAAAATAACGTCAAAACAGCTCAGAATATCTTTATTTTTTTCGTAATATTCTTTTGTAAAAAGAAGCTTTTTATAAAGCTTTACGCACAGCATATCCGCATGCGAGCCGACACTTTCGTGCAGGCGTTTTTCTTTTGGAAGTATGACGGGGCAAAAACCGTGTGCCTTCAATTCTTCGGAAAACCGATTTCCGCATTCGCCGATTAAAATTTTTCTCATATCAATAAAATATTACTAAAGCAAAAAAAGGACGTATACCGTCCCTTTTATATGCACATTGTATAACAAACAGCTTGTTAAGCTCTGCTGATCTTGCCTGAGCGGAGGCAACGGGAACAAACGGCTACTGTCTTGGTGGTACCGTTTACGTTAGCCTTAACTTTTCTTATGTTAGCTTTCCATGTTCTGCTTGTTTTACGGTTTGAGTGGGAAACATTGTGTCCGAATGTTACGCCCTTTCCGCATACGCTGCATTTTGCCATGCTTTACACCTCCCTGGCAGATTTATGTGAAGTCGAAACGACAAATTTATACCGTTACAACAGACAACGGATATTATATCATACAGTTCCCGAAAAATCAATACGATTTTCAAAAAAATACTGATTAATTTGTGAATTTTTTTCGCATACACTGTTATATTTCCCTGTCTTGCATAGGTTTTGTAGACACTTCGCCACTGAAAATACTCTGTTTTTCTCCGTTTTTCGTTAAGATTTCAAGAGAAAAATCATCGTTTACGCCGAGAACCCTGCCCTCGTGCGTACCGTCATGCGAATAAAATATAACGTCATTACCGACGGTGACACAGCTTTTTCTGTACTCTTGCAGATATCCGCTTCTGTCATCGGTAATGCTGTCGAGATTTTTTATTATCTCGGCACAAAGCGCACCTTCGTCGATATATTTGCCCGTTTCGAGCAATATACTTGATGCGATACCGGAAAGCTCACCCCGAAAACCGTCTTTTTCCGTGTTCACGTTTACGCCTATTCCGAGTATCGTTCTTGACGTTTTCCCGTCCGTTACCGCTTCGGCAAGTATTCCGCATATTTTTTTGTCACCCGAAAGCAGGTCGTTTACCCATTTTATACCGATTTTAACGCCGTAAAGTGATTCAATGGCACGCTTTACGCACACACCGGCGATGGGGGTAAGAAACTGCGCTCCGCATATGGGATCTCTGAACAGATACGAAAGGTATATACCGCCTTTCGGTGAATGAAATGTGCGCTTGTATCTGCCGACGCCGCCTGTCTGAATGTCGGAAATAACGACCGTACCGCCCGGGGCATCTGCAAGATTTTTAAGATACGTATTAGTTGATGATACCGTTTCAAGACAGATCACGTCCTTCAGACGGCGGCTCGGTAAATATAAAGAAAGATCCATATTATTTGTACGTTTTCAGCTGTGATATATGCTCGTAGCTGAAGCCCCTGCGTAATATCTTGGCACACGTGCGCTTGTACTGTAAAGGATCGCCGGGGGAGAGTATGCAGTCAAGCAAGCCGTGTTTTTCTGCATACGTGTGCAGATTTTCGGTAAGATCCGTTTCCGAACATACAGCCTCGAGCGCTTTTTTTACGTATTTTTTTTCAAAACCCTTGCTTTTGAGCTTTTCTTCCACGGCACGCGGACCGTAAAGCTGTTTTGTAAGACTTCTTGCAAGGCGCAATGCGTGATCCTCTTCTCTGATAAAGCCCATTTTTTCGAGCTGTGCTCCTGCAAGCTCCGATACTTCACGGTCAAAACCCTTCATCAAAAGCTTTCTTACGAGAGATGCTTTTGACGAATCGGAATACGACAAAAGATCAAGTCCCTTTTTTATCGCCTTCGTCACGTTTTCAAGAAAAGAAAGAAGCTCTGTGTCACCGACCGACAGCTTTCCGCCCTTGCAAAAGCCGTTTTCTCTTAACAGCCGGGTGGATATGGTGTACGTTTTTTCTTTTTCTTCGGAGCTTACCGTGATAACCGACGTGCCGTTACCGAGGAGGACCTCCTCGGTAATGACACACGGGGAAAGATCATTCATCGTCGTCTATATCGAGAACTTTTATGTTGAAGCCGAGATCATCGTCGTCCTCGTCTTCGTCGTCAAGCTCAAATGTGTCGTTGAGCGAAAGGTCGATATCGTCCTTTTGAGCCTTGATGAGATCTTCAAGCTCTTTCATCAAAGCGGGGTGTGATTCGATATATTTTCTCGTGTTGTCCTTGCCCTGACCGAGACGTTCGCCCTTGTAGGAGAACCAAGAACCGCTCTTTTCAAGTATTTCAAGCTCGACACCTATTTCAATTATCTCGCTTGACTTTGATATTCCCTTTCCGTAAAGAATGTCAAATTCTGCAACCTTGAAAGGAGGTGCGACCTTGTTTTTAACGACCTTGCATTTTATGTGGTTTCCGTACGTTTCGCCGCCTGTTTTAAGGCTTTCCTGCTTGCGTACGTCAATTCTTACGGATGCGTAGAATTTGAGTGCACGACCGCCGGGTGTCGTTTCGGGGTTGCCGTACATAACGCCGACTTTTTCACGGAGCTGGTTGATAAATATAACGACGCAGTTCGTTTTCGCAATAGCACCCGAGAGCTTTCTGAGTGCCTGGCTCATAAGTCTTGCCTGGAGTCCCACGTGGGATGCACCCATTTCGCCGTCTATTTCCTGCTGGGGAACGAGTGCGGCAACGGAGTCAACTACGACGACGTCAACAGCGCCCGAACGAACGAGGGCTTCCGTTATTTCAAGTGCCTGCTCTCCGCTGTCGGGCTGTGAAACGAGCAGGGAATTTATATCAACACCGAGCGCCTTTGCGTATACGGGATCGAGTGCATGCTCCGCATCTATGAATGCCGCCTCTCCTCCGAGCTTCTGCACCTCTGCAACGACGTGCAAAGCAACAGTTGTTTTACCGGAGGACTCGGGACCGAAGATCTCGATTATTCTTCCGCGCGGTACACCGCCGATGCCGAGTGCAAGATCAAGTGTAAGCGAGCCTGTCGGCACGGCACTGACTTGCATGGAAGCGTTGTCACCGAGCTTCATTATAGTACCTTTTCCGAATTTCTTTTCTATCTGAGAAATGGACGTTGCCAGCGCCTTCTGCTTTTCCTCGGGGGCGATAGCCGAAGGGGCGGGCGTTGCTTTTTTTGCTTTAGCCATTTTGTATGATCCTTTCAAACCGAACAAATGTTCGTTTTTGTTTGATTATATAACACAAAACCCGAAAAATCAAGTTTTTCGGGCATAGTTTACAATAAATTAATAATTTTGGGAAGTGATTGGAAATAAGGCTTCCGAATGAAATGCCTTCGGCTTGAAATGCAGTTCGCTTTGCAAACTGCATTAAATGCGGTTTTACCGCTTGAAATGTCATTCGTTAAAAACGAATGACATTGTACCGGAGTGTTTAATTTTTTGATTTAGGGACGAAGAACGTGCCGACACCGCGGCCTGCGGCTATATCGTAGATTATATCGGGGTTTTCGCCGTTGGCAATTACCATGGCAATTCCCGCTTCCGTTACCGTCTTTGCGGCTTCTATCTTCGTTCTCATACCGCCGGTACCTCTTTGAGAGCCTTCGCCGCCTGCCATTTCCATTATCGTTTCATCGACCTTTTTGATGCGCTTGAGCATTACGGCTTCGTCGCTTTCACGGGGGTTTTTGTCGTAAAGTCCGTCGATATCAGAAAGGTTTATAAGAAGATCCGCATCGGATAAAAGCGCAACGAGTGCCGCAAGGGTATCGTTTCCGCCGAACTTTATACCGTGGTACGATATCGAGTCGTTTTCGTTTACTATCGGTATTATGCCCATTTCAAACAGAGTTTCAAACGTGTTGCGTGCATTCTGCATCGGCTCTTCTTTTTCCATTACGGATTTCGTCAGAAGTATCTGCGCCACCTGGTGACCGTAGCCTGAGAAAAATCTGTCGTACATTCTCATAACCTCCGTCTCTCCGACACCCGCCATTGCCTGCTTTTCTATAAGAGTCGTCGGTCTGCGTTCGAGATTTACTTTTGCCGCACCTGCCGCAACTGCACCCGAGGACACGAGTACGACCTGTACACCGTAATTTTTTATATCGGAAATAACGCGTGCAAGCTTCTCCATGCGGCGTAAATTGAGCTTGCCGTTGTCGTAAGTAAGGGTTGACGTGCCAACCTTTATAACTATTCTCTTGTATGAAATGTCAAGCATAAGATTCTCCTGTAATAAAGTATTTTCAAAAATATTATTAAAATACTCTTGCTTAATTAAAATATCTGTTATATAATGTACTATCGCATTATACTACGGCTTGTGAAAAAAATCAAGACTTAATTTAAAATGCGCGGTAATAATTTGTAAAAATGCCGCCGGAGGAGATAGATATGAAAGAAAGTGTAAAGGTTCAGGTTGCGGGAGTTTCGTTTTTCGTTGTAACGGAGGACGGCGAAGAACGCACCGAAGAGATAGCAAAAATAGTTGATAAGAAGATAAACAGCCTCGTTTTGCAAACGACAAACTGCACGAAGATGAAAGCGGCGGCACTCTGCGCTATGGATTTCTGCAGGCAGTCGCTCGAACAAAAACAGCAGATAAACGAGCTTAATGAAAAAATAAAAAAGCTTGAAGCGGAGCTTGTAAAAGGCAAAAAAAGCACACCGCAGAGCTTTCTTGAAATAAACTGACGGGGTAAAATATGAGCTTTACGAAAAAAAAGCCCGCGCTTCTTTTGCCTGCAGGCAGTCCTTTGGCGCTTGATGCGGCAATAAATGCAGGGGCGGACGAAGTATATTTCGGTTCAAAAATGTTCAATGCAAGGATCGGAGCCGATAACTTTGAGCCTTCGGAGATAATAGACGCCGTTACGAAGTGCCACTTTTACGGTGTGCGTGTAAATATAACGCTTAATACGCTTTTGCACGACAGAGAATATGCCGACCTTTTAAGGCTTTGCGAATTTCTCTACCGTGCCGACTGTGATTCGATAATATGTGCAGACCCCGGCGTGTGCGCTGTTTTAAGAGAGTATTTTCCCGATTTCCGCCTCCACGCAAGCACGCAGTGTGCAGGTCATAACGCATCGGCGGCAAAGGTTCTGAAAAGTATGGGATATTCCCGTATGGTCATAGCGCGTGAAGCATCGTTTGAGGATATACTCAATATCCGCCGTGAAATGCCCGATATGGAATACGAGATGTTCGTTCACGGTGCGCTTTGCGTGTGCCATTCGGGTATGTGCTCGCTTAGTGCGTTTATGGGCGGAAGAAGCGGCAACAGAGGTGACTGTGCACAGCCGTGCAGACTTCCCGCAAAGGACGGAAGCTATCCTTTGTCCCTTAAAGACCTCTGCCTTGCAGACTATATGACGGAGATACTCCGCAGCGGAGTTGACAGCCTCAAAATAGAGGGCAGAATGAAGAGCCCCGAATACGTTTACGGTGTCGGAAGCATATACAGAGCGCTCATTGACGAAGGACGCGACGCCGCAGAGGAAGAAAAAGAAAAGCTTGAAAGACTGTTTTCAAGAGGCGGCTTCACAGACGGATATTTTACGGGAAATATCGGGCGCAAAATGCTCGGTGTGAGAAGCGATGCCGATAAAGCAAAAACAAAAGAAGCGGAAGTTACGACAGCGTTTGAGATGAAGAACTCACGCCGCAGACTCCCCGTGAAGATCACGGCGGAATTTAAAAAGGGAACGGCTTGCAGAATGCAGCTGACGTATAACGACGTGTCCGTTACCGTTTACGGAAGCGCGCCGGAGGAAGCGGTAAACGCTCCTTTGACGCTTGACAGCGTAAAGAAAAATCTTCTGAAGCTCGGTTCAACACCGTTTACACCGATGAAAGACGGTGTATCAATAGTCATAGACGACGGAGTGATGCTCCCCGTTTCCGCGATAAATTCTTTAAGAAGAACGGCGTGCGACAAGCTTCTGTGTAAGATAAACACAGTATACCACCCCGAAAGAGCAGATTTCGAGCTTAAAGTGCCGAATACCGTTGAAAAGGATACGTCTCTTAATCCGGGGTGCGTAAGTATTGCACATTTTACCCACGCAGCTCTTATGCCCGCAAGGGTGTTCCTCGGCGGATTTTCGCATATATATCTGCCTATTGAAGAATATCTCAAAGCTCCTTCACACGTCAAAGAGGTAGTTGACGGGGTGGAATTCCCGAGCGTTGCTATGATGAAGGACTATAACGATCTTGACGATATGGCGGTACGTGTGAAGCTTGAGGGAGTCAAAAATGTAATTGTAAATAACATCGGCTCACTTAATATTGCCTTGAAATACGGCTTTAACGTACACGGCGGAATAGGTCTTTCCGTGCAGAGCGTGCGTGCGGCAAAGGAATATATAAGGCTCGGAATATCCGACGTTATGTTAAGTCCCGAATTGAAGCTTCCCGCAATGAAAGCAATAGCTGAACTGATACCCGGAAGAACGGGTGTGGCAGCATACGGTAAGCTTCCCGCGATGACGGTCGAAAAATGCGTCATACGTGACGTTGAAATGGGCAAAAACGCACCCGGGATAAGCTCTTGTGCGTACTGTGATACAAAGCTTTATTCATATATAACCGACAGACACGGCGCGAAGATTCCCGTAAGACGTACGTTCAAGCACAGAAACGTGCTTTATAACAGCGTACCCGTCTATATGGCGGATAAGCTTGCAACGCTGACAGGCGGCAAGGCCGGTGACATACATTACTATTTTACGGATGAAACTCCGAACAAAGCGTCGGATATCATTGATAATTACAGAAACGGGGACAGCCCCGTAGGAGAGGTAAGAAGACTGTGAGGGTAAAATATAAGATACTTAAAGAGGGCGCAAAAGCACCCGAATATCAGAGTGAATGTGCCGCAGGCGCGGATCTTTATGCTTGCTGTGAGGATACGGTCATTCTTCCGAATGAAAGAAAGCTCATACCGACGGGTATTGCAATAGAATGTGAAAGAGTTGATATTGCCGCGGTGATATGTGCCAGAAGCGGACTTGCATCAAAGCACGGAATAACTCTTGCAAACGGAATAGGTGTCGTTGACAGCGATTACAGAGGGGAGATAATGGTATCTCTTGTAAATCTTTCGGATAAAGAATACACCGTTTCAAACGGGGAAAGAATAGCACAGCTTATGTTTTTGCCCGTTATAAGAGGAGAGTTTGAACAAGGCACGCTCAGTGAAACGAAACGCGGCGGCGGCGGCTTCGGCTCAACGGGAAAAAACTGAAAAAGGACGGCATAAAATGATATATCTTGCTTCAAAATCACCAAGACGAAGTGAAATACTGAAGTCGGCAGGTATAAAATTCAAAACGGTCGAAACGAGTGCCGACGAAAGCTGTGGATTTACCCCATCCCCTGAGGAACTCGTTATGGGTCTTGCAAACAGAAAGCTCAATTCCGCAAAGGTCGATGCGGAAGATGACGATATAATAATCGCCGCAGACACGGTCGTATGCTACGACGGGATAGTTCTCGGAAAGCCCCGTGACGACGAGGACGCCTTCCGTATGCTTTCAATGCTTTCGGGTGACTTTCACGAGGTGTACACGGGCTTTGCAATAAGAAAGGGAAGCGAGTATATTCTCGATTACGATCTTACGCGCGTTAAGATGCGTGAAATGTCGGCAGATGAGATACTTGAATACATAGCGACGGGCGAGTGCCGTGACAAGGCAGGTGCGTATGCTATACAGGGCATCGGCGGCGTGTTTGTCGAAAGAATAGAGGGAAATTATCAGAACGTCGTCGGACTTCCGCTTTGCAAGGTGTATGAGTACCTTGTGAGGCTTTGGAAACAGAAATGAATGAAGACGTAGTGCCTTGTTTCATTTAAAACTTTACACGATAGATTTCCGGAGGAAATCTGCGGCCTATGCCTGCAGGCAGCTCGCTTGTAGTTCGCTTCACGAACTACCGCGAGCTGTGGGGGGTGCAGGCGGGCGCTTCACTTCCACCGTCGGATGCAAGAAACAATTCCGAATGTAAACTTTTAGTTGAAACAAAGTAGTAGGGATCGGCGCACTCGATACCCCGCATGATGTAGGGCGGGGTAAAATGAGATAATAGATAATAGATAATAGATAATAGATAAAAGAAAAGGTGCCTTCGGCGGAATTATTTATTGTCAGTGAAAAAAGTGAAAGAGGAAGAAAATGCCTAAATACATAGGACTTGATTTAGGTCAGGCAAATACGAAGATATACGAAAAGGGCAGAGGAATAATACTGAGAGAGCCTACCGCCATTGCTTACGATACTGTCAAGGGTGACGTTATTGCGTCGGGCAGGGAGGCTAAAAAAATGTACGGAAGAACGCCCAAGGACAAGGAAGCGGTCCTTCCGCTTAAAAACGGCGTTATCGACAGCTTTGTCGATACCTCCGAGGTTCTGTACTCGTTTTTTTCAAAGCTCGGAATGACGGGAATATTCAACCGTCCCAAGGTTGCTGTCGGTGTGCCGTGGGGTATATCCGAGGTCGAAAGAAACGCATTTGAAAACGTCTGCACGGAGTCGGGTGCGTTTTCGGTAACGCATCTGGTAAGCCAGCCTATGGCGGCGGCACTCGGTGCGGGAATAAACGTGCTGAAAGCAAAGGGTAACCTTATATGCGATATAGGTGCGGGCAAAACGCAGACGGCGGTAATATCGTACAGAGGCGTTCTTCACGCAGGTATGACACGTGTCGGCGGTGACGATATGAACAGCGCGATAATAACGTATATCAAAAATACGTATAACGTGCTTATAGGTGAAAATACGGCTGAGTTTTTGAAAAAGACCGCGGGCTGTGCTCATCAGATGTACGACAAGGGTGCTTTCCGCGTCTACGGAAAAGATATAGTCACGGGAAAAGCTCTCGAAGTTACGATATCCTCCTACGAAGTACGCAGGGCGATAGGCGAGTGCCTTGAAAGAATAGTCGATTCCGTCCACGCAACGCTTGAAAATATACCTCCGAGAGTAACGTCGGATATATTCGATTCGGGTATAACTCTCTGCGGGGGTGCATCGCTTATGCCGGGTATCGACAAGCTGCTTGAACACTCTTTGGGCATCCGTGTCCAGAGGGCAAGCCGTCCGCTTGACTGTATTGCAAACGGAATAGGCAAGATAATCGACTCACCGGGTGAGCTTGCGGAGGTCGTAAGCAGTCAGGAAATGTTGGATTGAGCAGAATAAAGAGATGAATAAATTTTTTAAAAGCAGATTTTTTATAATAACGGCAACGGTTGCAATATTGCTTACCGTCGTTGTCAGCGCACTTGCCGCGTCGGGACATTTTTCGGTTTTGACGAACGTTGTAAACGTAATGGTGACGCCGATACAGAAAGGCTTTGGCAGCTTCGGGCTTGCCATAAACGGTTACAAGTCGTATTTTGACTCCGTTGACGGACTGAAAGCGGAAAACGAAGCTCTCAAAGCCGAAATAAACGAGCTTAAAGATCTGATATACGATGCCGAGGCGATGAAAGAGGAAAACGAATTTTATAAGAACTTCCTCGGTATAAAAGAAGAAAATCCCGATTACGTGTTTCTTGATGCCGACGTTATAGGCAGGCAGGCAGGCAACTATATGACGGTGTTTTCTCTCGATAAAGGAACGAAAGACGGTGTTGAAAAAAATATGCCGATAATCTCCGAAAACGGAGGTGTTGTCGGTTATATAAGCGAGGCAGGAATAAACTGGTCGAAGGCGTCAAGTATAATCGACACCTCGGCATCCGTCGGAGTTTATATAGAAAGAACCTCGGAAACGGGTGTGCTTTGCGGTGAATTTCAGCTTGAAAAAGAGGGACTTTGCAGAATAAATTACCTTGAAGGGGATTCAAAAGTCGAAGTCGGTGACAGAGTTATGACATCGGGACTCGGCTCGATATATCCGCAGGGAATGCTCGTCGGTATCGTTGAAAGAGTCGAATACGACGACAGCCTGCGGAGCAAATACGCCGTCGTACGTCCGTTTGCCGATATAACCGATATCGAAAAGGTTATGATACTTACGAGCTTTGAAGGTGAAAACTGATGCACGGAAAGTACGAAATAAAAGGAAAGCTTCGGGTGTTTATCTGTTTTATTGCGGTATTTTCTGCCGCAATGTGCCAGATGTCCGTGTTTCCTTACCTTAAATTTTTCGGTTGTATTCCCGATATAACGGCGGCGGCGGTCATATGCCTTGCCGCTTACGAAAATGAAAAAACGGTGTGCATCCTTTCCGTGTTTGCGGGATTTCTTCTGCAGGCTCTCGGAATGGAGGGCGTTTCATACTATCCGCTTTTGTTTTTGTTTGCCGCATCACTTTGCTTGTTTTTTACACGCGATCTGTTTCATAACAGATTTGTTGCGGTTTTGTGTACGGCGCTTTGCGTTTATACAGCCGAAAGCATTGCCGCCGTCATCATACTTTCGGGAAAAGCCGCGTATGCGGATATATTCACGAAGGTGATACTGCCTCAGTTCGTGTATTCGTTCGTTTGTACGCTTGCGGTGTATCCGCTTTGCAAGCTTCACGGTGCCTTGTTTGGCATAAAGAGAAAATCAGATTATTATGAAGAATAGAACAAAAAAATATCATACGGGTGCGCTGTTTGTTTTGGGTGCGTTTTTTGTTGCGATATGCGGCTTTTATGTAATAAAGCTCGTCAATATGCAGATAACGGGTGTCGATAAATATATATCGGGCTCGACGAAAACGTACGTAAGATACGAAACCGTTCAGGCTGTAAGAGGCGAAATATACGACAGAAACGGCAAAGCGCTCGTAAGTAATGAATATACAAATACAATACAGCTAAGCTATAATTCGCTTAAAAATTTCACCTCGGCAGGTAAAAACGGAGTCGTTGCCGAAATAAGCGGCGTGCTTGAGGACTACGGTGAGGATTTCACCACGCGTTTTCCGATAAAGGGAACGTATCCGCACGTATCGTACGACGAAGAAAAGCTTGAAAATAAAACGTCAAGCACGCGTTTTTACTCGTTTCTTGAGAAAAACGGACTTGATAAGAACATATCGTGCGTCGATCTGTTTGAATGGCTCATAGAATATTACGGCATAAAAAATGCACGGGGAAACTACACTTATGAAGGACGTACGCAGTACGACGTCATAGCTGTCAGATATGAACTTGATACGATGAATTTTGCCCCCAATACACCCTTTATCATAAAAGAAGATGCGAAAATGGAACTTGTGACGGCTGTGCTTGAAAGAGCTTCGACGGGTATATACGTGTCCAAAGAATGGAAAAGGGTGTACGAATATCCGACACATGCATCTCATATTCTCGGCAGAGTCGGAAAGATCCCCGCGGATGAAATAGAAAAATATCTTGCAAACGGCTACGCCTATGATGCCGTCGTGGGGCTTGACGGTGCGGAAAAAGCGTTTGAGGAACTTTTGAAAGGCTCAGACGGTGTCGTCAAGATAACCGAGGACGAATACGGCGGTATCATATCGACGGAAACGGAAACCGAGGTCATCCCCGGCCGCAACGTCTATCTTACGATAGATATAGATATGCAGATAGATGCCGAAGAAAAGCTTCTTGAAAATATAAAAGAAATAGCTGAGAATGCCGAAAGCGACGAGGACGGACGGCTTGCCGACAGCGGTGCTGTAAGCGTCATAGACCCCAATAACGGTCAGGTGCTTGCTTTGGCATCGTATCCGTCGTACGATCTTTCGATGTTTACCGAAAAGTACGCCGACCTGCTTGCGGATGAAAAACAGCCGCTTTTCAACAGAGCACTTATGGGCAATTACGCTCCGGGTTCTACGTTCAAAATCGCAACGAGTGCCGCAGCACTTACAAACGGGATAATAACGCCGTCGAGTTCCGTTGATTGCGAGGGTGAATACAGATATTACAGTGACTATCAGCCCGACTGCTGGAATACTCGCGGCCACGGACCGACGGATCTTGTAAAGGCACTCGGCGTATCGTGCAACTGCTACTTCTACGACGTCGGACGAAGACTCGGTATCGAGGCGCTGAACGATTACTGTACGACACTCGGACTCGGTCAGTATACGGGAATTGAGTTGCTTGAATCAAAAGGCGTCATAGCAGGTCCCGTTTATTATTCCGAACAGGATCTCGGAGTATGGAATCCGGGTGATACGCTTCAGGCGGCGATAGGACAGAGTAAAAACGCGGTAACGCCCTTACAGCTTTCGATGTATATATCGACGATCATAAACAGCGGTATAAGATATAAAGCCACGGTGCTTTATAAATCCGAAACGTATTCCGGACAGGATACGGTATATAATGAGCCGGTCATTCTCGGCGAAGCGGAACTTTCGGATGAACATTGCGAGTATCTCAGACGCGGAATGAGAGAGTCAAAGGCTAACACCTCAACAATTAAAAGATATAAATTGGACATCGGCGTAAAGACAGGTACGGCACAGATAACGAAGAATAACAACAACGCCGTGCTTACGGCATTTGCTCCGTACGATGATCCCGAGATCGTCGTTTCCTGCGTTATAGAAAACGGTGCAACGGGAAGAAAAGCCGCAACCGCGGTGCTGGGTATAATATCGACACACTTTAACCTCGATAAAAACGGCAACCCGATAGAAGAGGAAGAAACGGAAAACACTGAAACACTTCCTGAAGAAGATACACGCCCGACACAAACTCAGACCTCGGAGAACGTACCCGAAGAAGACCGTGAAACGGAAGAAAATATACAAGAGGATGAACAAACGGAAGAAGAAAGCGGATAAAATCTCTTTTGTATATTGACATTCGACAGAATATTTTATATAATAAAATTATAAATATGAAATAAAATAAGGATAGGTGAAAGATATGTTTAAATCTCCCTGCATGTCCCTTAAGGATATTTTAGGCGAAGACTACGCCAAAGCACTTTGCGCGTCCGCTGTTTACAACGGATACGTAACGATGGAGGAAGCTGAAAAAATAGTTTCCGAAAAGATCGACTTTATGCCCGAAGAAAGACAGACGGCAAACGAAAAGATGCTGTCTGACGTCGGCACACAGGTCGTAGACGCATTTGAAACAACAAACGACGGTGCTGCAACAGACGCTTTTGCAAAAGCACTTCATAAGTGCATGGCACCTCTTTCGGCAAGAGGACTCTGCCGTATAGGTGAAGACGGAAAGGTCTACTTCATAGGTAAGAGCGAACACTACCACGCATCACTCGGCCACGGCTTCGGCGGATATAAGCTTATTGATAACGCACGTAAGCTCGGCGTTCCCAACGCTACGCACAACAACACGAGAGGTTACATAACAAGACTTGCAGAGCGCGAACTCATCCGTGCGGCAAACGGCGGCGTTGACGACTCTGAGCTTGAAAAGATACTTGCTTCAAGAGAGCCGAAGGTCCTCAACCGCTGTATCAACCTTGAAACGGGAAGCCTTGCGTGCGAAGCAGGCTTCAAGATGATGCTTTCGAGATTTTATAAGCTCGACGGCACGTTTGCAGATCCCAAGTATTACGGCAAAACACCCGTTTTCTTCGTAATGGCTGATATGAAGGGTACAAACGAAGCAAACTACCACGGTACGACGATATTCGCACAGACTCTCAGAGGACTCTGGGGCGGATTTGCGGCTGAGGCTGAAAAAGCAGGACTTTACAAGATAGTTCCCGTTATGATAAACGACCTTGCAGACTTTGAAGAAAAGCTCAAGACGTACAACAGCGGCAACTATAAGACGGCGGGCTTTGCTCACGAAATAATCCTTATGAACTACGGTGCAATAAGACTTACGAAGGAATTTTTGCAGGGCGCGTATAAGCTTTGCCGCGAATACGATACACCTACGATGTGTGACGAAATTCAGTCCTGTATGTGGTACGACGGAATGTTCTTGTTCAGAAAATGGGGACTTAACCCCGATTTCGCGGTAGTAGGTAAGGGCTTCCCCGGCGGTGAATATCCTGCAAGTAAGCTCATCACAACGGCTGAAATGGACGCTCTCAACCTCTTCGGCGCACTCGTAACGAACGGCCAGGAAGAGCTTGCATCCCTTGCATACCTCGTAACTATGGAATTCTCCAAGGCAAACAGCGAAGAAATAAAGGACGCAGGCGAATATTTCTACGAAAATCTTGAAAAGATAGCAGAAGAAAACAGCGAACTTATCGTAAGAGCAGACGGCTTCGGCCATCTTGCAGGCCTCCGCTTTGCAAAGGTTGACGAGGCGGCAAAGTTTGCACAGATACTCAACGATATGTGCGTAGATATCTCCGCACAGCTCTATAAGGCTAACTGTCCCCCCGTTGTTCTCGTTAAGCCGCCGCTCATAGCATCAAGATACGCAATGGACTTTTTGTGCGGTAAGATCAAAGAAGCAATAAAGGTTATGGAGAAATAATGTACGTATTAGGTATAGACGTGGGAACGACGGGAACTAAAACCGTCGTTCTCGGTGAAGATAAAAAAATACACGGTCTTGCATACCGTGAATATCCGATAACGTCAGCTCCCGGAGGCATTGCAGAGCAGTCTGCCGAAGCCTGGTGGGATGCCGTAGTTTATACGGTAAACGAAAGCACGAAGGATATCGACAAAACGCAGATAGCCGCACTTTCGCTCTCCACACAGGGCGCAACGACGGCTTTCGTTGATAAAGATTTCAACTCCTTGCGCCCCGCCATCACCTGGATGGATATGAGAGCGACGGAGGAATGTAAGATACTTGACGAAAAGCTCGGTAACGACGGTATTTATTCCCGTTGCGGCTGGACGACAGACCCGGGAAGCGATGCGGCAAAGATCATGTGGGTGAAAAAGCACGAGCCCGAGATATTTGAAAAAACATACAGCTTCGTTTCAACGGTCGAGTACGTAAACTTCAAGCTCACGGGCAAAAACGTAGTCGATCCCACGAACGCCTCAATAAGAGAGATCTTTAACATAAACACGGGCAAGTGGGATGAAGAAATACTTGAAATAGTAGGAATCGGCAAGGACAGACTCCCTGAGGTTATGCCTTCCGGCGCATACGTCGGAACGCTTACGAAGGAAGCGTCAAAGCTTCTCGGTATTCCCGAAAGCGTAAAAGTATATAACGGCGCACACGACCAGTACTGTGCATCCATCGGATGCGGTGCTTTGAACGTAGGCGATATGATGCTTTCAACGGGTACTGCCTGGGTTCTTCTCGGCATAGGCGATAAGCTCACGTACTCAAAGAGCCACACCTGCCCCGGTATACACCCCAAAAAAGGACTTTACGGCAATATTGCATCCCTTTCCGGTGTCGGCAACGCTATGAAGTGGGTAAGAGATACGTTTTCAAGCGATTACAAAACGCTTGATATCGAAGCTGAAAAGAGAGTCGGATCATCAAAGGATATCCTCTTCTTCCCCCATTTTTCGGGCGCAGGATTTCCTCTTAAGGACAGCGCAATGTCGGGCTGTATCCACGGACTCCGACTCGGAAACGATAAATACGATATCGCAAGAGCACTTATGGAAGGCGTTGCGTTTGACGTGCGTGCAAGCCTTGAAAAATACGCAGAGCAGGGCGTTGACATAAGCTCGCTTAAAATAATGGGCGGAGCTTCAAGAAGCGACCTTTGGTGCTCTATCGTCGGATACGTTACGGGCTGCAAGATAACGAGAATGGAAAACGCAGAGGCGTGCGCTGTCGGTGCGGCGGCAATAGCATCTGTCGGATGCGGTATGACCGACGGTTATATATCGCTTATCGAAGGTACGACGATGGACCTTCCCGACGAAAAGATGTACGCTTATTATAATGAAAAATATAATAAATATAAAGCACTCCGCGATGCAGTACAGGAAGTCGTACACACATGGTAGTCGATTACTTCAAAAAGACGGATATTGATACCGCTTTTTACAATGAATTTATAAAGCCCCGCATTCCCGAAAAGATAATAGATATGCATATGCATATTTCAACGGAGGAGATGCGTAAAAACTGCACGCCCGATCCGAACGACTGGGCGGTGCAGTGCGGCTCGGTCATGCGCTTTGAAGATTACGCATATTACAGAGATGTTCTTTACCCCGACTCGTCAGTTGAGGCAACCGTACTTCCGTGCGTTACAAGAGGTGTTGACGTCGATGCAAATAACGCATATCTTGCAGAGCTTAAAAAAGAAGGCAAGGCAAGATACGCTATGATGATGGTCGATCCCGCGTGGGATCACGAATACGTCGAACGAGTGCTTACAGAAGGGAATTTTGACGGCTGTAAGCCTTACCCCGATTTCGTTTCGGGCATCAAAGGCTCCGAAATAGGTCTTTTCGATTTTATAAAGCCCGAACAGCTCGCCGTGTTCAATAAACACAAAAAGGCAATGGTCCTGCATTTGCCAAGAGCAGGCAGATTTCCCGACGATAACAACATAAAAGAGCTCAGAGCGGTAAAGGATAAATATCCCGATATCAAGCTCATAATAGCACACGCGGGCAGATGCTACGCAACGGATCATATAAAAAGTGCTACCGAAAAGCTCGGGGACGACAGATATCATTTCAGCTACGATATAGCGGCAGTGTTGAATCCTGCCGTGCTTGAATACGTGCTTGAAAAATATCCGCAGGATAAAATAATGTACGGAACGGACCTTCCCGTGTTCCTCTGGCACGGCAAAAGACGCTGGACCGAAACGACCTACACGAATATGCCCAGGGAGGATTTCCCCTTTAATAAGCATATCGAAAGTCCCGAGGAAGAGGCAAAATACACGTTTTTCCTCTATGAACAGCTTAAAAGCATACTCGATACAACGTATGAAGCAGGCGGAAAAAAGCTTGCAGAGAACATATTTTACAATAATGCAGAAAGGATACTACAATGAATAAACCGAAAATAGGGCTTCTGCCCCTTTATATCGCACTTTACGACCAGACGGCGCCCAAAAGAAGAGTACACCTCGAAGGATTTTATCAGCAGATCTGTATGGAGCTTCGCTTCAGAGGTCTTGAAGTCGTTGAAAGTGAAACGTGCTGCGTAAAAGAGCAGTTTGAAAAAGCAATAGCATCGTTTGAGGACGCTGACGTCGATGCACTCGTAACGCTTCACCTTGCATACTCGCCTTCCCTTGAAGCGGCAGACGTTCTTAAAAACACGAAGCTTCCCATAATCGTACTCGATACGACACCCGACTACGTTTTCGATCACAACGTGTCAAGCGCAAAGATAAACACAAACCACGGTATACACGGCGTACAGGATATGTGCAACCTCCTTCTCCGCAACGGAAAGGATTTCCAGATATTCGCAGGCCACTATGAAAATTCCACGGTTATCGACGACGTTGCGGCGGCTGTAAAGGGCGCAAAAATGGCAAAGGCGATGAAAAATGCAAAGGTCGGCCACCTCGGCGGTCCTTTTGAGGGTATGGGTGACTTTGCTATCCCCGCAGACGAGCTTGAAAAGACGATAGGAATGAAGGTAAAGAACTTCGTTGACGGCGAAATGCCCGCAGTTGACGAAGAAGAAATAAAAGCGGAATACGCACTTGACTGCGAAAGATACGCGATGAACAGCGTAACGTACGAGCAGTACAAAGGCTCCTGCCGTACAGGACTCGGTATAAGAAAGTGGATAAAGGAAAACGGCCTTACAGCGTTCACGATGAACTTTATGGGCGTTGACGGCTCAACACAGTTCGACTATATGCCTTTTGCAGAGGCTTGTAAGGAAATGGGCGAGGGTATCGGTTACGCAGGCGAAGGTGACGTTATGACGGCGGCTCTCGTCGGAGCACTCCTTTCACAGTACGAAGATACGACGTTTGCCGAAATGTTCTGTGCAAACTGGAGAGATAACACAGTATACCTTTCACATATGGGCGAATATAACGTAAAGAGCGTTTCTTCAAAGCCCGACTGCAGAGTTTGCAGATTCCCCTACGGTAAAAACGCAGGTAACCCCATATCAATGATGTCCGTATTTAAGCCGGGTGATGCTGTATACGTATCCCTTTGCCCCATAGGCGGCGGTAAATACAGATTTATACTTACGGAAGTTGAAGCACTTGAAGTTCCTTATGAAACGTCCTTCAGAGATGACGTAAGCGGCTGGATGAAGGTGTGCAAGCCCTTGACGGAATTTTTGCCCGAGTTCAGTAAGCTCGGCGGTATACACCACGGCGCGCTCGTATACGGCGGCGACGTTAAGGTGCTGAAGGCATTCGGTGAAACGATGGGCTGGGACGTTTCCGTAATTAAATAAAGAGAGGTTTTCTTAATGTACTATATTGGCATTGATCTCGGCGGTACGAATATCGCCGCAGGCCTTGTTGATGAAAACAATACGATCGTTAAAAAAATGTCCGTTCCCACACTTCCCGAAAGAGGGAACGACGCAGTGGCAGAGGATATCGCACGTCTTGTAAAGGATCTTGCCGCATCGTACGGTATTTCACTTGACGATATCGCGTATGCAGGTCTTGCAACGCCCGGCGCTATAAATTGCGATACGGGCGTGATAGACAGAGCGTGCAATCTGCTTATGGAGAAGTACCCCATAACCGAAAAGCTGTCAAAACTGCTCGATGTTAAGATATATATCGAAAACGATGCAAACGCCGCCGCTCTCGGCGAAGCAGTTGCAGGCTGCGGCAACGGTGTTTCAAACTTTGTTGCAGTTACTCTCGGAACAGGAGTAGGAAGCGGTATTATCATCGACGGAAAAATTTATCGCGGAAGCAACTTCTGCGGCGGTGAAATGGGCCAC
>JAZOSS010000131.1:0-10503 GCA_045657205.1 Eubacteriales bacterium | reverse complement strand
GATCCCGGATACGATCTGGTAGGGCGCATTAGATATTCGCATTTTTTGCGAAGTGAAAGCGGAATACTTGCCGAAGGCCACGAGGACATTCAATCAATAAACAACGAAAATGCAACTTCTACAACTTATACTACGGGCACGGAATACGATAGTCTTTTTATGCACGACAGTGCCGGATATTACGGTAATATTTCATATTGCGGAGGCAGGTGGTATTTTATGAAAAGAAATACAACTGCTTCGAGTAATAAATTCAGCATCTGTGTTACCGATGATCCTTTCGTTTCCGCCGATGACCTTCAATACACGGTTATAAAAACACTTTCTTCGTATTGGTATGCTAATGATACTCAGGTGTACTCGTTATCTTTCCCCGGAATTTATGCGTACAGCGGACGTATTTATTATTCGACCTCCTCGGGCATATATTCCTGCGCTATGGACGGCACAGATACTCAAACGATAGTTGAACCCGAAAAACCGTATAAATACACGAACATATACGGCTTGACTGTTCGTTATGGATACGTTTATTATAATTTTGAGTCGCAAATAAATAACCGAACCTCACTTCCCGAAATACATTCCTGCAAGCTGCCGTATACCACTTACGCTTTGCCTCTTACACCGACAGAGGATTTTGAATATTCAACCGACGGTATATATATCTGGGATATTCCCGAAGGTGCAACGGCTTCGGATATTATCAATTCGTTTGCAGAAGATGCGTATATAACGGACGGTGACGGCAATATGCTTTCAGCAAACGACCGCATCGGAAGCGGTTACGCAATACATACCCCTGCACACAACGGATTGGCACCGTCATATTATATTCTCACAGTAACAGGTGATCTTAACGGAGATACGTATACCAACGGTAAAGATATTATAAGAATAAAGCGTTATTTTTTAAATAACGACGCTGTAATACCGTATATTCGTTCAGCGGATCTCGACGGTGACGGCATAATTACCGAAGACGATCTTTCGAAAATAATAGACACAGTAAACGAAAAATAAGAATAAATAAATGCTCCCACACATATCATCTACGGGGTGAATGTGTGAGAGTATTTTTCTATAGATTCAAACGATATTTAAAAAAACGAAAAAAGAAAACGGTTGCCTGCTTCACAATTTTGATCGCCGTCATCATTACTTTAACCGTAGTTGAAGTGAGAATAACTCCTATGGTTGAAGCACTTTCCGAAACAGCCGTCAGAGCAAAGACATCAGAGCTTATAAACGACGGCTTTATAAATTCAGTAAATAAAGTTGAATTTGATGATATATACAAACTCAGCTACGGAGAAAACGGTGAAATAACGGGGTTATTTTTAAATTCTTTTGCCGTGAATAAAATAAAGACAGAGGTCTTAAAGTGTGTAAATTCAAGTATTAAAAGCGGCGAAAATACCGTTAAAATACCGATAGGAAATGTATTTGGCGGCGGATTTTTAAGCGGACGGGGTAAAGCCGTTACGGTAAAAATTTTATCAGTCACAGCACTCACGGGAGAAATAGTAAATAAAACAAAGGACAGCGGGGTAAATCAAACCCATCTGTCCTCGTATATAAATATAAATGCGGAAGTTTGTGCAAGCGTATTCGGAAAAAGTATAAAAACGTCAACCGAAAGCAACGTGTTGCTTTGTGAATCCGTGATCGTCGGAAAAGTACCCGATACGTTTATGAAGGTAAACGTACTTGATGATGAAACACTGAAATGGCTGAACTCTTACAAATGATCATTCAGCGATCTTTCTGCACTCAAGGTAAAAACGCTTGTCGTCAGCATGTCCCATAGAAAAAGTTTTTCTCGGAAGAGCACCATCTTTGATGACAGATGGGAAAAGCTCATCCTTTTTCATACCGTCAAATATAAATCCGATGCAATATTCTTCCTTTGCAAGTGCTTTGAGGTTTTCAACTCCGTGAATATAGTCGATCTCACATTCGGGATGCTTCTTTGCGAATTCAAATAAAAAGTTCTGAAGCTCACCAACGGGAAGGGCAGAGGAAGGATTCTTTATAAATATTTCCCCTTCTTCTTCCTCGGTGTAAAATTCATATTTGAAATGATCGCAATCGGGTTTTTCGAATGTGATATCACAGAACTTTTCAAGCTCATTGATAACCTTTATAGGTTCAATATTCGTGATTATTCTGTATATCGGCTCAAATTCAATGGATTCATCGTGGATGTTTACAAGCTCAGCCAACGCATAACGGGCAAGGGAATTTTTAGCTTTATCGCCTATCTCGTTTTTCAAATTTTCATAACACGCCTTTGCGGTCGCAAGTGAGTGATTTCCGTCACCTACAGCAAAAACAAGGGCAGTTTTTTCGTTTGTGCCGTATTTTGCATTGAATTTATTAAGATCCGCAAGATCGCATACAGCATCGTCAAGCATGTTAATTTCTTCATCTGACAGAAAATATCCTTTGATATTGCCGCCGCCGCACATAAAATCAAAATCATATGCTTTATGCAGTGAGTCTTTTTTCTCTGAAAGAGGTTCAATTACCGTCTTTTCGGGATCATCACAGAAAAGCATAACGTGAGGTGATTCAACTTTAGCATCCTTGCGTATTTTTACTCTCGGCGGGATGCGTTCAAGCACTGTGCCCTCTGTTGCTCGTATGGCAGAAACAGAGCCTTTGTTGTAATCGTATTCTTCAAGGTCTATCATACCGATGATTCCGCGTCTTATCTTGCCGTTCGATGGGAGAGTTCTTTCTACATACATCATCGACTGTTTGTGTTCAATAAAAAGATTTTTCAGATAATCGTCCATAGCGGCGGTTATCTTTTTTGTGTATTCTTCTACATTGCCTGATAAATATACCTCGGGAAGAATGATATTGAGGGCTGTGTATTTGTCGTCTGCACATTTTCTTGCGTTTTCCCAATACTCGGGTTCTGATGTATACTGATCGCACGCTATAACTGAAAATTTTTCATAGTCAACTTTTTTGCTGTCGGGCAGAAGAATGTCCGCAGGGAAGAAAATATTGTTTTTCATAACTGTACTCCAAATAAAATTTGATCTATTTTACCACACTTTTATTCGTTTTACAATATCATATTTGAAATTTAAATAGGTTTGACAAAATGTTTATGCGATTTTGAGATTTTTTCCTTGTTTTTTGCAATAATATATTGATTTTTTTATTAAGTTTTGTTATAATGACATTTGTATAAGAATAAAATCCCGTACGGGAAAAAGGAACGGTAATATTATGGAATGGACTTCACTTAACGATATAAGAGAAATGTATCTGAAGTTTTACGAAAGCAAGGGACATTTAAGACATAAGAGCTTTCCCCTTGTGCCGAAGGATGATAAATCTCTTCTTTTGATAAATGCAGGTATGGCACCGCTTAAAAAGTATTTCACAGGCGAAAAAGAACCGCCCAGACACAGAATGACAACGTGCCAGAAATGTATAAGAACACCCGATATCGAAAGAGTCGGAAAAACAGCTCGTCACGGTACTTACTTCGAGATGCTCGGAAACTTTTCTTTCGGTGATTACTTCAAGCACGAAGCAACTCCCTGGGCTTGGGAATTTTGCACACAGGTGCTTAAGCTTCCCGTTGACAGACTTTACGTAAGTATCTACGAAAACGACGACGAAGCGTTTGAAATATGGACAAAAGAAGTAGGCGTTGATCCTTCTCACATGGTCCGCCTCGGAAAAGAAGATAACTTCTGGGAAATCGGTTCAGGTCCCTGCGGTCCTTGCTCGGAGCTTTATTTTGACAGAGGTATCGAACACGGCTGCGGTTCACCCGACTGTGCCGTAGGATGTGACTGCGACAGATTCGTTGAATTCTGGAACCTCGTATTTACACAGTTTGAAGGTGACGGAGCAGGTAACTATACCCCCTTGGCAAAGCCCAATATTGATACGGGTATGGGACTTGAAAGAATCGCCTGCATTATGCAGGGTGTCAACAACCTTTTTGAAGTTGACACTGTACAGAACATAATGAAAGCTATCATCGCAAAGGCAGGTATAAAATACGGTGAAAATGCCGAATCCGACGTTTCTTTGCGTGTTATAACAGACCATATCAGAAGCACGTGCTTCCTCATTTGCGACGGTGTCGTTCCTTCAAACGAAGGCAGAGGCTATGTCCTCCGCCGTTTGTTACGCCGTGCGGCACGTCACGGAAAGCTTCTCGGAATAAAGGATACGTTCCTTTCGGATATCGTACCCGTTGTTGCAAAGGAAAACCTTTCCGAATATCCCGAGCTTACAGAAAAGCTTGAATATATCCAGAAGATCGTTTCAATCGAAGAAGAAAAGTTTGCAAAAACTATCGACAGCGGTATGGAAATGCTCAACGGTATGATCGAAAAAACGAAAAGCTCCGGCAAAGATATGATTCCCGCGGAAGATGTTTTCCGTCTTAATGACACATACGGCTTCCCGCTTGACCTCACGCGTGAGATTGCAACCGAAAAGGGAATAGGAATCGACGAAGAAGGTTTCACCGCTTTGATGAACGAGCAGAAGGAACGTGCAAGACGTGCAAGAGCTGAGCTCGGTGATTTCAGCTGGAGCGATGACACATTGAACTTCCTTGATAAGACCGAAGTAACCGAGTTTACGGGATATACAGAAACCGCAAGCGAAGGTACTGTAAAAATGATAATTTCCACCGACAATGAAAGCGTTGCGGTTGCATCCGACTGCGATGCTGTGATAATTGTTGACCGCACACCTTTCTACGGCGAAGGCGGCGGCCAGGTCGGTGATACGGGTGTTATCACATCGGACGGCGCAAAGATCACGGTAAATGATACGAAAAAATCAAACGGCATATTTATGCACAGATGTACTGTTGATGGTGTTATAAGCGTTGGTGATAAAGTGACGCTTACAGTTAACAAATGCCGCCGTGATGAAATACGCAGAAATCATACTGTAGCACACCTTTTGCAGGCGGCACTCCGCAAGGTTCTCGGTACTCACGTTGAGCAGGCAGGTTCTTACGTTGATCCCGAACGTGTAAGATTTGATTTCTCTCACTATACTGCAATGACGCAGGAAGAAATCAAGCAGGTCGAAGATCTTGTAAATGCTGAAATACTCAAAGGAACTCCCGTAGAAAACTTTGAAACAGATATCGAAAGTGCTCGTTCTCTCGGTGCTATGGCATTGTTCGGAGAAAAATACGGTGACGTTGTAAGAGTCGTAAAGATTGGCGATTTTTCAGTTGAGCTTTGCGGCGGTACACATCTCGATAATACCGCAAAAGCAGGACTTTTCAAAATAATCTCGGAATCCTCCGTTGCATCGGGCGTACGCAGAATAGAGGGTACGACCGGTATGAACGTATTGAAGCTTCTTGAAGAAAAACAGACACTTATCGCAAACTGTGCAAGAGAGCTTAAATGCTCCAACCTCAACGAGATAGATAAAAAAGCTGTTCTGATTCAAACGGAACTCAAGGATGCAAAACATGAGATAGAACGTCTTGGCAACAAAATAGCATCGACTCAGGCTGACAGCATCGTAAATAACGTAAAAAAGGTCGGTGCGTTCAACGTAATAACAGGTAAAACAGAGGGTGTTACCGTTGATGCGGCAAGATCGCTTTGCGACAATATAAAGGCAAAAGATCCTTCGGTAGTTGCGGTTATCGCCACAAATAACGACGGAAAGCTCAATTTTGTTGCTTGTGCAGGTGCTGATGCTGTTAAGGCTGGCGCACACGCAGGAAATATCCTCAAAGAAATAAGCAAGATCGCAGGCGGTGGCGGCGGCGGACGTCCCGACAGCGCAACATCAGGTATCAAGCTTGCCGACAAGATCGACGAAGCTTTAAATACAGTATTTGAAATTCTGAATAAGGAAGGTTAAGAAAAATGGCAAAAGGTACTTTTTTCAGTGACTTTAAAACATTTATCTCCAAGGGTAACATTGTTGATATGGCAACCGGTGTTATCGTCGGCGGTGCATTTTCAAAGATCGTTTCTTCACTTGTAAACGATATAATTATGCCCCCTATAAGCGTTCTTTTGGGAGAAGTTAATTTTACAGATCTCAAGTACGTTCTCAGAGAAGAGGTTCTCAACGAAGCAGGTGAGGTTGCACAGGCGGCAATTTCGATTAACTACGGTAATTTTATCCAGCTTATTATCGACTTCCTGCTTATGGCATTGTGCGTATTTTTGGTTATCCGTGTTATAGTTAAATCCCGTGCAAGGCTTGATGCTTTGAAGAAGAAAGAAGAAGAGGAAGCAGCTGCAGCTCCTGCACCTACCCCTGAAGATATTCTCCTTCTCCGTGAGATCCGTGACAGCCTTAAGAATAATAAATAATGATGGAAAACTGTTTGTTTTGTAAAATAATTGCAGGCGATATCCCTTCGACAAAAGTGTTTGAAGACGAAAATTGCTATGCGTTCAAAGACATTAATCCGCAAGCCCCGGTACATATCCTCGTTATTCCCAAGAAACACTTCGCTTCAATGGATGAAATAACAAAGGAAAACAGCATCTGCGTTGCTAAAATATTTGAAGTAATACCGCAGATTGCAAAAAGTGCAGGACTTGCAAACGGTTACCGAGTTGTTTCCAACTGCGGTGACGATGCCTGCCAGACGGTAAAGCATTTGCATTTCCACATTCTCGGCGGCAAACAGCTTGCAGGTGAAATGGCATAACCACAAAACTCCTTACTTTATTATAAAGTGAGGAGTTTTATTATATCGTCATATTTTTAAATATCTTTTTCATATAATAGACCGTCCAATAAAAAGAGGCGGTTTTGTTTTTTGAAAGTCATTAAAAAATTTTTTATAAACGGAATAGTTTTAACTGTAACATCGGTCTTTATGCGGTTTATATCCGTTGTCTTCAATGTGTATATAACGAACAAGATAGGATCTGTGGGAATGGGACTTTTCTCACTCGTTTTGTCGGTATATACGTTCGCTGTCACGTTTGCCACGTCCGGTATAAACCTTGCTTCAACACGCCTTGTAAGCTGTGAGCTTGTCAAAAATTCAGGGACAGGTGTCAAGCAAGCGATGAAAAAATGCCTTATATACAGTCTTATATTCGGATGTGCTTCGTTTGTTTGTCTGTACTTCGGTGCAGAAAAGATAGCTGTAGTATGTTTAGGGGATGTAAGATGCATAAGATCGCTTAAAATACTTGCCGTATCTTTACCTTTTTTAGCTTTATCCTCGGCTTTGGGCGGATATTTCTGTGCCGTGCGGCGTGTAATAAAAAACGCAGTTACAAATATACTTGAGCAATTTATACGCATATTTATAACCGTAATGCTTCTTGTTACGGTAAGCTCCAAGGATATTGAAAGTGCAACCGTCGCTATCGTTACAGGTATGTGCGTTTCGGAATTTTTGTCTTTTATCATATCATTTTTTCTCTATCTGTTTGATGTCAAAAAAAACACACAAAACCTCAACGGTCCTCCGTCTTCCGATATTTCAAAGAGGCTTATAAAAATGTCGCTTCCCGTTGCATTTTCCGCATATATCCGGTCAGCTCTCGTTACACTTGAAAATATTCTTATACCGAAAGGCCTTATGAAAGGCGGTGCTGAAAGCAAGCAAGCACTGTCCTCATACGGTACGATATCGGGAATGGTGTTTCCTGTTGTATTTTTTCCACTTGCGTTTTTGTCTGCATTTTCATCTCTTGCAATTCCAGAAATTACACGATACAAAGAACGCTCGGAAACAAATCATATAAATTACGTTATAAACAGGATATTCAAATTCACACTTATATTCTCACTCGGAATATCGGGATTGCTTATATTTTATTCCGACACGCTCGGCGTGCTGCTTTACAGTAGTAATGAAGCAGGGTATTATATAAAAATTTTTGCAGCTCTTATCCCCGTTATGTATCTTGATAATTCAACAGATGCAGTACTTAAAGGAATGGGTGAACAAATGGCATCTATGCGATATAATATAATAGATGCTTTCGTTTCGGTTTTATTGGTTTATTTTCTTCTTCCGCCATTCGGAATTGCAGGATATATAACCGCCGTATACGTTTGCGAACTGCTCAATGCAGCTCTTTCCTTGCAAAAGCTTCTCAAAATATCATCATTGAAGATCAAAATTTTTTATGATATAATTGCACCGATCTTAAGTATAGTAGCAGCGGTAACACTTTGCAAAATGATATTTGAATATTTCAAAATCGTATATTCTTTCACAGTATCATCCGTTGTCAGCGGAATTATAATTTGTCTTGTTTTTTACTATATCTTTTTAAGACTCACATATTCTATAAGCGATGATGACGAAAAATGGTTCACGGGAATATTTAAACGCTCAAAAAGCACATAATTTGCCACTTTTTTTAATAAATCTATTGCATTTTTATTCAATCCGTGATATTATATTAAATAAATATAATTATATTACTTTGCCGCATTGCGGTGTATTACGGAGAAAACAATATGTATAACAAAGTACCGTCTAATCTTGATTTTCAGTCCCGTGAAAAAGCAACGGAAAATTTTTGGACAGAAAACAAAATTTTTGAAAAAAGCATAGATATACGCAAGGAAGGGGAAAACTTCACATTTTACGATGGCCCTCCCACGGCTAACGGAAAGCCCCACATCGGTCACGTTCTTACGCGTGTAATCAAGGATATGATCCCGAGATACAGAACGATGAAGGGATACCACGTTTTGCGTAAAGCAGGCTGGGATACACACGGTCTTCCCGTTGAGCTTGAAGTTGAAAAGCTTCTCGGTCTTGACGGAAAAGAGCAGGTCGAACAGTACGGACTTGAGCCTTTCATTACAAAGTGTAAGGAAAGTGTGTGGAAGTATAAAGGAATGTGGGAAGATTTTTCGGGTACTGTCGGCTATTGGGCTGATATGAACGATCCTTACGTTACTTATACAAACGATTACATCGAGTCTGTTTGGTGGTCCTTGAAAAAGGTATACGACGAAGGTCTTCTTTATAAAGGCTTCAAGATCGTTCCTTATTGCCCCAGATGCGGAACTCCTTTGTCTTCGCACGAAGTTGCTCAGGGATATAAAGATGTAAAAGAGAAGTCTGCTATTGCAAAGTTCCGTCTTAAAGGTGAAGATAACGTATATTATCTTGCGTGGACGACAACACCTTGGACGCTCCCTTCAAACGTTGCTCTTTGTGTAAACGCTAAAGAAGATTACGTTAAGGTATTTGCAAACGACGAATATTATATACTTGCAGAAGCACTCGTTTCAAATGTAGTCGGTGAATGTGAAATAATCGAAAGATATAAAGGCTCAGATCTCGAAGGAAGAGAATACGTTCCTTTGTTTGATTTCGTTCACCCCGAAGAAAAGGCTTTCTATATTACGTGTGCTGAATACGTAACACTTACAGACGGTACGGGTATCGTTCACATAGCTCCCGCTTTCGGTGAAGACGATGCTCAGGTCGGAAGAAAATATAAGCTTCCTTTCGTTCAGCTCGTTGATGCAAAAGGCTGTATGACGAAGGAAACTCCTTGGGAAGGTACGTTCTGTAAGGATGCAGACAAGGATGTTCTTTACGATCTGAAAGTCAGAGGACTTCTTTTCAAGACCTTGCCCTTTGAACACTCCTATCCGTTCTGCTGGCGTTGTGATACGCCCCTTATATACTACGCAAGAAACACGTGGTTTATAAGAATGACGGACGTAAAGGACAAGCTTCTCAAAAACAACGATACTATCAACTGGATGCCCGAAACGATCGGTACGGGCCGTTTCGGTGAATGGCTTAAAAACGTTCAGGACTGGGGAATATCCCGTGACAGATACTGGGGTACACCTCTTAATATCTGGGAATGCTCTTGCGGACACCGCCACAGCATAGGCAGTATAGCAGAGCTCAAGAGTATGTCCGACAACTGCCCCGATGACATAGAGCTTCACCGTCCTTACATCGACGACGTAACGATCAAATGTCCCGAATGCGGCGGAGAAATGCACAGAGTAAAAGAAGTTATAGACTGTTGGTACGATTCGGGTGCTATGCCTTTTGCACAGTGGCACTATCCCTTTGAAAATAAAGACCTTTTCGAGCAGAATTTCCCTGCGGACTTTATTTCCGAGGCTGTTGACCAGACGAGAGGATGGTTCTACTCGCTTCTCGCTATTTCAACACTTATTTTTGATAAAGCACCTTATAAAAACGTTATCGTTTTGGGACACGTTCAGGACGAAAACGGACAGAAGATGTCAAAGTCAAAGGGTAACGCAGTCGATCCGTTTGATGCACTTGAAAAGCACGGTGCAGACGCTATCAGATGGTATTTCTATTCAAACAGCGCTCCGTGGCTTCCCAACCGTTTCCATTCTGCGGCTGTTACGGAAGGCCAGCGTAAATTTATGGGTACGCTTTGGAACACTTACGCGTTCTTCGTGCTTTACGCAAACATTGATAATTTCAACGCATCCGATTATACACTTGACAAAAACAGCCTTACCGTTATGGATAAGTGGATACTTTCG
>JAZOSS010000130.1:0-4397 GCA_045657205.1 Eubacteriales bacterium | reverse complement strand
AAAAGTCTTTGACGTACTGCCCCTTCACTCGTTTTTTGCCTCTTTGCTATCTCCGATGTGGAAAGACCGTCTATATAAAACAGTATCATTACTTCACGGTAAGCCTTTGTCAAAAACGCTATCCTGCGGTATATACGGTTTAACAGTTCCGCGCTGTCATCGGAAAGATCTTCATCCGCAATCAAAGACAGTATTTCGTCGGGATCTCCTGCGTATATCTTTTCGGTACGTTTCCTTCGGTTATTTGAAAAATCGGCGTATACGTTACGTGCCACTTTCCAAATAAACGGATATGCGCTTTCTATTTCTCCGCTTGACTGTGCTGCTTTTATCAGCGCATAAACAATATCGGAGCAAAGCTCTTCCGCTTCATAGCTGTCGTTAGTTCTTGCGTAACAAAAGCCAAACAGCTTATCAAGCAAGGTGTCATCAAAATATTTCAGCAAGTCTTGTTTTTTCATCTTTTTTCTCCAAGCTTTGATCAATGCTTTCACTTATGTAGTCCGTGCGTTTTAGAAAATGTTAGGTAGAAATGAAAATATTATATCATAAATTTTTTGAATTACTCTGTAAAAAATCGCCGAGAGTACCAAAAGGTAACCCTCGGCGTTGATTTTTAATAGTTGATATTTGATTACTGTTACAAATCAAAGCCGCACCAAGGGGATGATGACGCATCGGGCAGACTTTTACAAGTGATCTTTTTGTTCGTAAAAGGGTGTGTAAATGAAAGACAGTACGACCACAGAGCGATATTTTGACATTTCATACGGCTTCCGTATTTTCCGTCACCGAAAAGGGGAGTGCCTCTCGAAGAAAACTGCGTCCTTATCTGATGTGTTCTGCCGGTTAATAAAGTGACGGAAATAAGAGTGTTGCCGGTTGAGTTTACAGCAAGCTTTTTCCATATAAGCTTTGCTTCTTTTACCCCGTTTCTTTTTCTGTCGGCAGGAAAGGATCTGTTTTTTATTTTATCGTGGAAAAGAAGATCTGAAAGCAGTCCTTCTTCAAAATCGGGTTCTGAATCGAGAACGGCAAGATATGTTTTAGCCATACCTTCGATTCCTTCAGGATCGTGAAGCGATACGAGGTGTGAAAGCTTACCAGCGGTATTCTGATCTTTTGCGTAGACCATAACACCGCCCGTCGGTATGTCAAGACGGTGCACGAGCTTTAAGTTTTTGTATTTTTTCTGCAAATGCGAAAGACAATCATCTTGTCCTGTCATATCCGGCTGTGACGGTACGCCTGCGGGTTTTTGGCAGACAAGCAGATATTTGTCTTCATATAAGATCGGTATTTCCATTTTAGTGTCCTAATAAGAAATCAAAAATAAGCATAAGGCAAAAGCCTGCAAGAAGTGAGTAAGTTGCACCGGTTTCAGATCCGTGTGAATGTGTTTCGGGGATCATTTCATCACTTATTACGTAAAGCATAGTTCCGCCTGCAAAAGCAAGGGCAAACGGCAATATCACGGAAGAAATGCTTATTGCAAAATATCCGATAAATGTTCCTATGACCTCTACAATACCCGTCATAAAAGCAATAATAAACGTCCTTTTCTTGCTTATTCCCGATGATACCATAGGTGCAATTATCACCATACCTTCCGGGATATTCTGAAGAGCTATACCGCCTGCAACCGTAAGTGCCTGCGATATATCACCTGAACCAAAACTGACGCCTGCGGCAATACCTTCGGGAAGATTATGTATTGCAATAGCTATTACAAAAAGCAAAACTTTGTTTATTTGCGATGTTTTATCGGGATGAAGTTCAGGCTCAATTCCCGTAAGCTTATGCAAGTGCGGTACGAGCTTATCTATAAGATTTAGACAGAAAGCACCGCAAAAAATTCCCAAAACCGTAATTACTATCGGAAAATTCCCACCTGCTTCAAGTGATGGAAGAATAAGTCCTATCACAGCCGCCGCAAGCATAACACCTGCCGCAAAAGAAAGAATTATGTCGTTAAGTCTGTGCGACGGCTTTTTTATTATAAACCCCAAAAGTGCGCCTATGACGGTAGCACCTCCGACACCGAGTGCGGTTAAAAGTACGTATTCCATAATATTGAACCTCCGCAATAAATGATATCATATTTTTATTTAAAATTCAATACGTATTTATTTTCATTTAAAAGTTTTTAAATGCTCAAATGTTGACATGTTTTCAAAATTAGTGTATACTCAAAGCAGTATATGTATTATGTGCGATCGGTTGCAAAAGTGATGGGTAAAAATAATAAAAAGAATTACAAAAACAATACTTCCGAAAAGGCTGTACTTGAAGCACGCTTTTTTTCATACTATAAAGGTGCATTTGTTTTAAAACTGCCGATAGGTAAAAATGCGGCATCATTCGGTATATTGTTTATCGGAAGAAAAGTGACGGATACAAACGTCGTAAAACACGAATACGGCCACCGTATACAGCTGAAAAAAATGGGATTTTTCAGATATTTTTCACGTGTTGCCATACCGTCGGTTACCGCTAACATTCTTTACAAAATGAAGAAATTACCGTATGATTATTACGGCTCGCCGTGGGAAAGTGCGGCGGATTTTTTCGGCGGAGTTGACAGAAAAACAGGCGGAAAGATCTGGCCTGCAGGCGCGTATAATTCATATTCCGATCTTTTAAAACTGTTTTGAGGTGTTTATGCACTCGTATAAAGAAAGACGCGAAAGACTTATTGCTATATATAGCGACAGAATAAAAAAACTACGCAGTTATGCGTCAAAAAACAGCAGGACGTGCTTTGAGCAGATCGATAAGATCGAGCAAAGCAGTACCAAACGCGAGCACAGTGAAATAAAGGGAAGAACACTTTACCGCGGATATTATCATCCGAATGTGATCGACGATCTTATAACAGGTTATTGGACACGCGGTAAGCTTTTAAAAAGACCGTATGATCCAAATCAGAAAAAGAAATATCTGAATTTTGTGTATACGTATAATGATGACGGCAAACTTGGTGTTATACATCAGTATTACGCATCAAAAAATATAGACGACGAAGTGCTTTTTTATATCGGTAATACTGTTGAGGGATATACTTTTTGCGGTAATGTTTTATCGCATTTTACAAAAGAAGCGTATGATGAAAAGGGAAGACTTGTATCCGTTCAAAGGCTTACGCTTGAACCGTATGAGCATAAATGGAAGTCAAGTATGTACGACGAGCATACCCTCGTGTATTCGGATGAGGGACTTGAAAAAGCCGTTTACATTCATTATTCTGAGTTTATCAACGGTGAATGTGATCTTGTGGAAAGCAGATATAAGTTTGAACGTGATGAGGACGGAAATATATCATCATATAAAGTTATTTATCCGACGGATGAATACGCAAATGATGCAATACGTCAGTTTGACGTTCTGAAAAAGATGAAGCTGTGAGGTAGAAAAATGCCTTTTTATATAATAAACGGTGATATAACGAAATTGAAAACGGATGCTATCGTGAATGCCGCAAACGAATCTCTGCTCGGCGGCGGAGGTGTTGACGGCTGTATCCACCGAGCGGCAGGTAAAGGACTTCTCGAAGAATGCAGAACGCTTGGCGGCTGTAAGACGGGAAAGGCGAAGATCACAGGAGGGTACGATCTGCCTGCTAAGTACGTAATACATACCGTCGGTCCTATCTATAACGACGGCAGACACGGTGAAAAAGCGTTGCTTGAATCCTGCTATCGTGAGTCGTTGATTCTTGCGAAGTCTCACGGGTGTGAGACCGTGGCTTTTTCGCTTATATCGGCAGGTGCTTACGGATACCCAAAGGATCAGGCCTTAAAGGTCGCTGTTGACGTTATCAGTGATTTTCTTCTTGAAAATGAAATGACGGTCTATATCGTCATATTTGACAAGGCGGCATATAAGATCAGCGAGAAACTGTTCTCAGATATTACCGAATATATAGATGATAATTGCATAGAAGAACACACCGATCACTGTCGTGAAAGTATCAGACGGAATGCAACAATGTCGGCTCCACGTGCGAAGCGAAAGGAAAAAGATACTGACTTTCTTGGAGTTTGTGATTGCAATGCTGCAGCCGAGGATGATTTAAGGGCAAAGCTTCGACAGATGGACGAAAGCTTTTCGCAAATGCTTCTTCGTAAGATCGACGAAAAAGGTATGACGGATGCCGAGTGCTACAAAAAGGCGAATGTTGACCGTAAGCTGTTTTCTAAAATCCGAAACGACGTTAATTATAAGCCGAGCAAACATACCGCACTTGCATTTGCTATTTCGTTGGAGCTTCCGCTTGATGAAACCGAAGATATGCTTCGTAAGGCGGGATTCGCACTTTCCCACAGCAGTAAGTTCGATATTATTATAGAATATTTTATAAGCCGTGGAAACTACAATATTTTTGAAATCAACGAAGC
>JAZOSS010000129.1:0-21498 GCA_045657205.1 Eubacteriales bacterium | reverse complement strand
GATGCATTTGCATATATGCCCAATCTTAAATCGATTACGATACCCAATACTGTGCTTTACATAGGAATTGAAATTATCGTAGACGTTCCGAATCAAATCACGATCAATTATAACGGAACTCAGGCACAGTGGAACGCTATAGAAAAGGATCCAGAATGGAGCGCCGGATCAAGCGGATATACGATTAAATATTCATAATAAACAGGAATACGGTTATAGCTTTCTCCGCCGTAACGGTGGAGAAAGTTATATAAAGCCTGATACGATTTCCAACGAAAGGAAGGCTTTCAAAAAGCGAAAGTCCGGAAATTAATACAAAATGATAAAAATTTACGAACAGTCTTTTTGCGAAAACTGCTTTGCTGACTGTAACGAATTTCCGTGTAAAAACTGCGGTTTTAACGGAGTTGATGCAAAGCGTGACGCTATGGCGTTGCCTTACGGTGCAGTTTTACAGGGTAAATACATAATCGGTAAGATGCTCGGTAAGGGCGGTTTTGGTATTACGTATCTTGCGTACGATTACTCGAAAAAAGCACGCGTTGCGATAAAAGAATATTACCCGAGCGGACTCGTCTACAGACAGCCGGGGGAAATAAAACTCGAATGCTCTCCGAACAAAGAAGAAATATTCAAAGAGGGCGAGGAGAGGTTTTACGAAGAAGCAAAGACCATAGCAAAGCTCAATACTAACGAAAATATCGTAACGGTGTACGAGTTTTTCAAGGAAAACAACACGTCGTATTTCGTTATGGAATACCTTGAAGGGTGCGACCTCAAAGGGTACGTACAAAACGAAGCACTTTCCGAAGGACAGGCGGTAAGCGTAATAAAAGCCGTTTGCAACGCACTGGGAGAAGCACACGAAAAAGACGTGCTTCACCGTGATATATCCCCCGATAACATATTCATATGCAACGACGGAAGAATAATGCTTATCGACTTCGGTGCTGCCCGTCAGCTTGCGGCAGAAAAAAGCCAGAGTATGTCGGTAATACTCAAACAGGGCTTTGCTCCGATAGAGCAGTATCAGAGAAAAAGCCACCACGGACCGTGGAGCGACGTCTACGCACTCGGCGCAACTATCTACTACGCACTCGTCCGTGACGTTCCCGACGATGCAATAACCAGAATGGCATCGCCCGGACTTGATTTTTCAAAAAATCCTTCCGTTTCCGACGGTTTTAAAAACATACTGTCGAAAATGATGGCAGTAAACGTCTCTGACAGATATGCAGACACAAACGAGGTCTTAAAAGACCTTGAAGGGCTTGATATCCCCGCAGTACCGCTCGTTATACCGTCAAAGAAAGCATCAGACGTGCCGACAGAACGAGAAGTAACAAAAAGGGAAACGACAGTACCGAACAGCGAAAAGCTAAAAGAAATAGACGATTCCGATAATAAGGAAAATAAAAAAGAAGAGAAAAAAGAAAAAAAGAGCATTTTACCGTTTGCGATAGGGGCAGTTTTACTCATCGTCATTGTGATCGTGATAATACTCCTTGCAAAAGGCTGCTCGGATAACTCCGCACCGTCAGGCGATGCAGGCGGAGAAGGAGGCGGAAACGGCGATACACCGCTAAAAACAGAGTATACCGAAAAAACGGACGTGCCGGACGACACCGATGTTACAGAGGAGACAGACTTCGGAACGTCAACTGAAACATCAGCCGAAACGTCAGATAAAACAAATTACATCCCCACGGGCAATATGTTCGGTGTAAACAATCCCGCGTACGGAAGCGTAACGTGCGAAAGTGATGAAGCACCGCTCGGAAGTAAGGTGAAAATAAAGGCTGTACCCAATACGGGATATAAATTTACGGGTTGGAGCGACGGCGAAAAGACACAGGAAAGAGAGGTCGAGGTAAGCTTACGAAATCTCTATACGGCAGAATTTGAACCCGTGACGGTAAAGGTATCGTTCAGCGAAGGCTCGTTTGCACCGCTTAACGTGACGTATGGCGAGGTTTACGGAACACTTCCGACTCCGTCACGTACGGACGGTATATTCGTAGGCTGGTTTGATGCACAGACGGGCGGCAGTATGGTAACGTCGGGAAGTACGGTCTTGAAGGCGGAGGACCATACGCTTTACGCAAGGTACGATCAGATAGTTCTTGATCATTTGCGTATAACTTCATCAAATCACAAAACGTCGTATATCGTCGGCGAAAGACTTGATACGTCAAATCTTAAATTGACGGCGGTTTATTCCGACGGAAGCGAAAAAACGGTGACGGGATTTACGACGAATCCTGCAAACGGTACGACCGTCACACAGTCGATGAACAAGGTGACGGTGTCGTATGAAGGAAAGACGGTCGATTACGGCATAAGCGTTGCAAGTGAGCAGGCGACGAAGATAGAGGTTGTATCGTTACCGTCAAAAACGACGTATTACGAAGGCGATAAGTTCAGCACGTCGGGACTTTCCGTTAAGGTGACGTACAATAACGGAAGAAGCGAAACGAAATCATCGGGATTCGCAACGACACCGTCAAACGGTGCGGTGCTTGCATCATCAAATACGACGGTATCGGTAAGCTACGGCGGAAAAACTACGTCGTTTGCAATTACGGTAATAAAGGTCGAACCGAGCAGTATCACGGTTTCAACACCGCCTTCAAAGGTGTCGTATTTTGCAGGGGATAAGCTGAACACGGCGGGACTTTCCATTGAAGTCACGTATAATAACGGTACAAGCGAAACGCTGTATTCGGGATTTACGACGAGTCCTGCAAACGGTGCAACGCTTTCAACATCAAATACAAAGGTTACGGTTTCGTACGAAGGAAAGACGGCAACACAAAGTATTACGGTGAAAGAAATAGCCGTTACAAGTATATCGATATCGGCAAAACCGAAGACGGAATATTACGACGGCGATGCGCTTTCAACCTCGGGCTTGAAGATAAACGTGATATACAATAACGGCACGAATAAAGTAGTATCGTCGGGCTTTACGACGAGTCCCGCAAACGGTGCAACGCTTTCAACATCAAATACAAAGGTCACGGTTTCATACGAGGGAAAGACAACAAGCTATACGATAAGCGTAACACCGCTTACGGTAACGAGCATATCCGTTTCGAGCAATCCTGCAAAAACGTCGTATTACGAGGGCGATACACTTTCAACGTCGGGGCTTAAAATAAATGTCAATTATAACAACGGAACGACGAAAACGATATCATCAGGCTTTACAACGAGTCCTGCAAACGGTGCAACGCTTTCAACATCAAATACAAAGGTCACGGTTTCGTACGAAGGAAAGACGACGAGTTACAATATAAGTGTTGTAAATTCCGTTATTTTAAGCGGTGACGGATATACTCTCATGGCCGACGGTACACTCACCATAACAAACGACAATGCAATGAAGGATTATTCATCGTCTTCTGACAGACCTTGGAACAGCCAAAGGTCAAGTATAAAAAAAGTCGTCATACAAAGCGGCGTCACACGTATAGGTAAGTTTGCATTTTACGATTGTGACAGCATTACGACCGTTACGATACCAAACAGCGTTACAAGTATAGGAAGTAATGCATTTTGGTATTGTGGCAGCCTTATGACGATAAACGCATCATCGGGTAATGCGAATTATACGAGTGTTGACGGTGTCCTGTTCAACAAAAACAAAACGACTTTGATACAGTATCCCTGTGGAAAACAAGGCGCATATACAATACCTGACAGCGTTACAAGTATAGGCAATTATGCATTTAACTCTTGTAATGCTCTTAAGTCCGTTACAATACCAAACAGCGTTACAAGTATAGGAAGTGATGCATTTCGGGGTTGTGTCAGCCTTACGACCGTTACGATATCGAACGGTGTTACAAGTATAGGAAGTTATGCATTTTACGGTTGTGACAGCCTTACGTCCATAACGATACCTTACAGCGTTACAAGTATAGGAAGTGATGCATTTTGGTATTGTGGCAGCCTTACGGCGATAAACGTATCATCGGGTAATGCGAATTATACAAGTGTTGACGGTGTCCTGTTCAATAAAAACAATACGACTTTGATACAGTATCCCTGTGGAAAACAAGGCGCATATACAATACCTGACAGCGTTACAAGTATAGGAAGTTCTGCATTTTTGGAGTGTGCCAGCCTTACGTCCATAACGATTCCTGACAGCGTTACAAGTATAGGAAGTGATGCATTTCGGGGTTGTGTCAGCCTTACGTCCATAACGATACCTGACAGCGTTACAAGTATAAGAAGTCGTGCATTTCTTGATTGTTACAGCCTTACGTCCATAACGATACCGAACAGCGTTACAAGTATAGGAGAAGATGCATTTCTTGATTGTGACAGTCTTACGTCCATAACGATTCCTGACAGCGTTACAAGTATAGGAAGTGGTGCATTTGCTTATTGTGACAGCCTTACGTCTGTAACGATAGGTAACAGTGTTACAAGTATAGGAAGTGATGCATTTGCAAGTTGTGACAGCCTTACGTCCGTAACGATACCAAACAGCGTTACAAGTATAGGAAGTGAGGCATTTGAAGGTTGTGACAGCCTTCAAACGATAAACTTCAAAGGCACACAGGCGCAGTGGAATGCGATAACGAAAGGTACAGATTGGGATAGAAATACCGGCGATTATACAATAAATTATTTGGGATAGACAAAACACAAATACATTAAGAGAAGGAAAGAAGATATGATCAAGATCGATGAACAATCATTTTGCGAAAGCTGTTTTGAAAAGACGGACAGCTACCCCTGCCCCCGCTGCGGCTTTGCGGGAAACGATGAAAAAAGAAACGCCGTTGCGCTGGCGAAAGGCACGATCCTTCAGGGAAGGTACATAATAGGCAAAATGCTCGGTAAGGGCGGCTTCGGTATCACGTATCTTGCATACGACTACAAAAACAAGTGCCGCGTGGCAATTAAAGAATATTTCCCGAACGGTATAATATACCGCCAGCCGGGACAGACGAGAGCCGAGGCGTATGACGATAAAACGGAGATCCTCGAAGACGGCGCGGAAAAGTTTTACCAGGAAGCCAAAACCGTATCGAAGTTCCACAAAAACGAAAACATCATAACCGTTTACGAGTTTTTTAAGGAAAATAACACGTCGTATTTCGTTATGGAATACCTCGACGGCGTTGACCTTAAAACGTACGTGGAAAAAAGAGGAGTTTTGTCCGAGGGTGAAATGAAAGCGGTACTGTACGCCGCCGTAAACGTTCTGGGTGAAATACACGACGAGGGTATTTTGCACCGAGACCTTTCCCCCGACAACATATTCGTATGTAACGACGGCAGGATAATGTTCCTTGACTTCGGTGCCGCACGTCAGCTCATAGCCGAAAAAAGCCAGAGTATGTCGATAATACTCAAGCAAGGCTTTGCCCCCTTTGAGCAGTATCAGAGAAAAAGCAATCAGGGCCCGTGGAGCGATATTTATGCAATGGGCGCAACAGCGTATTTTGCCATGTTCGGTGCCGTGCCCGATGACGCCATTTCACGCGTTTCGTCTCCCGAGCTTCAGATACCCGACAAATATTCCGTAAGTATTCCCATGCGCGCAATACTTAATAAAATGCTTGCGGTATTCCCCGAAAGCAGATATCAAAGCGCCGCCGAGCTTAAGGCGGACCTTGACGGAAACAACATAGTTCCCATCCCGCTTATTCCTATCGGAAAAACCTCCGCGGACAGTACGGTTGCGAACCCTATAATAACGCCGCCTTCGGTAGGTTCATCACCTGTGTCAGAGGATTTCAATACGTTCAGAGATAACAGCGGTAACAGCGGCAACGGCGGTACCATTCCGGATGCGCCGAAAGACGACGGCGATGACGAAGAGAAAAAAGAAGATAAAAAAGAAAAATCAAGCAAAAAAGGCCTGCTGATAGGAATTATTTCAGCACTCGTGCTGGCACTCGTTATCGTTATTGTGCTGTTTTGTCTTAAAACCTGCTCGTCCGACAGCTCAGGCGGCTCAGGTTCCGGCTCGGGTACCGGCACGGGAGTAGAATCCGACGGTACTTCAAATTCGACAAGTACAGATGAAGATCCGGGTGTTGTTGAATGGATTGATCCCAGAGACAGTGTTGTATTTGTTGAATCAAGCTTTACATTGGGTACAAAACAGAGTTCGGGTTTTGCAATCGGCAATCCCAGTGAAAAAGTTCAGTATTTCGTAACGACCTGCCACACGGTTTATGATGAAATATCAAATACTCTCGCTGATGAAGTATGGATACACTATTCATATTCCGAAAACGATAAAGTTAAAGCACAGATAGTTGAAAAAGACATTGAAAAAGATATCGCAGTTCTCAAGATCCAAGAACCTACGGACAAGAGAAAAGCTCTTGTGATCTGTGAAAGTGATAAAGTTAAAACAGGGGATAGTATAAGAACGTCCGGTTACCCGATGCTCAAAGAAAACAATTATACAGAATTCAGTAAGAATGATATCGCTATCGATGACGGCACTATCAAAAAGATCGATACGATAGACGGAAAAGGCGTATATTTCGTAAGTGCTTCTATTTCAAACGGCAATAGCGGCGGTCCTCTTACGAATGAAAAAGGAGAGGTTATCGGTATAAACTCCTTCAAGTACATAATATCCCCCGACGGTATCACAGCAGAAGAATTGAAGTATGCTATCCAAATAGACGAACTTTTACCCCTTATTGATAATTATGAAATAAATTACGTACTTTCCAAAGGAGACGGTTCGGAAAATGACAGCGGAAAACCTGAAGATACAAAAAATCCGACGGAAACGTATCCGCAGATGAGTGAGCTTCTGTCCTCGCTTTTCTCTGTAAACAACGATGACTACGGTTACGTCACATCCGATAAAGAGCAGTTTACCGAAGGCGAAACGATAACCGTAACCGCAGTTGCTAAAAAAGGTTACGAGTTCAAGCAGTGGAACGACGGTGACACGAATGCTCAAAAAACCGTCATCGCAAACTTTGAAAGAGACTATATTGCAACTTTTGAAGCAAAAACGATGACAGTCACCTTGAAATCAGACACAACACAGACGATGACCGTAAGATACGGTGAGATCTACGGCACACTTCCCACACTTTCAAAAGCGGGATTTGTGTTTGCCGGTTGGTACGACAGCCAGACGGGCGGAAATAAAATACTGCCCGAAAGCGTTGTTTCGGCAGACTCGGACCATACGCTGTACGCACGTTTTGAAACGGCATCTCTCGTATCCCTGATGATAACCTCAACAAACCATAAGATAGGATATATTTCGGGTGAAAAGCTCGATGTTTCAGGTCTTGCCGTCGTTGGCGTGTATTCCGACGGAAGCGAAAAGCAGATAACGGGATTTACGACGTCTCCTGCGGCAAATTCAACTCTTACCACAAGCACGAACGTCACAATATCATACGAAGGAAAAACGGTAGAATATTACGTCAGCGTTACGGCTGAAAAGGTTTCATCCATATCTATCACTTCCTCTCCTTCAAAAACTTCATATTTTGAAGGAGATACGCTCAGCACAAGCGGACTTTCCATTAAAGTAACGTATAATAACGGAAGAACTGAAACGGTATCGTCAAATATCGCAACGACTCCTGCAAACGGCACCGTTTTGTCGGCTGACAACAAAAAACTTGTCGTAAACTACGGCGGAAAAACAACAAGCGTTGCACTTACCGTAACGCCGATAGCTCCTGCATCGATAGAGATATATTCTATGCCGAACAAGACTTCTTATTACGAAGGCGACAGATTCAACATTGCGGGACTTAAAATACGTGTAACCAATAACAACGGAAGCTCGTCTGTTATATCTTCCGGATTTACGACGAATCCCGCAAACAGAACCGTTCTTTCAACTTCAAATAAAAAAATTACGGTAACGTACGAAGGAAAGACTGCATCGTTCAATATTACCGTATCACCCGTAGCGGTAAGCTCGATATCTATAGCATCCACCCCGAAAACGGAATATTTCAACGGTGATAAGCTTGATATTTCGGGACTTTCCATAAACGTAATCTACAATAACGGAAGAACGGAGCTTTTGCAAACAGGCTTTACAACGACACCTGCAAACGGTGCAACGCTCAATATGCAGAATAAGACGCTTACAGTGTCGTACGGCGGTAAAACGACGTCGATATCTCTCAATATCAAAGACGTTGCCGTTACGTATATAGAAATTGAAACGTTCCCGACAAAAACATCGTATACCGTAGGTGATAAGTTCAGCTCTTCGGGACTTTCCATAAGAGCGCATTATAACAACGGAACAAACAAAAAGATAACATCGGGCTTTACGGTATCTGTGTCTGACGGTACGGTCCTTACAGCAGGAACAAAGACCGTAACGGTAACGTATCAGGGAAAGACCGACAGCTTTAAAATAACGACCGTTCAACCTGATAAGTGCAGTATAAACGTAGAGGCACAACCGAGTGAAGGCGGTACTGTAACAGGCGGCGGCGAATACGTAAAGGGAAGCAGTATCACCATAAAAGCAACGCCTAAAGCCGGATACGTATTTGACGGTTGGTACAACGGCAATACGCGTGTGTCAACTTCAAAAAATTATACTTTCACACTTAACAGCGACTATCCGAATATGGTTGCAAGATTTTCAATAAAACCGTATACGTATACAGACAATACCGAACGTACGATAGATGACGCCGGATTTTACGGAACGTCTTTTAGGTATATGGATGAATTGAATATGAGCGAGTATAAACAGTTTATGAATGCCGGTTACGAGTTTATTTTTGAAATAGAAATGGAATATGAAGAAATGAATGACGGTGTTCAGGAGATATATATTTATAATTCCAACAAAACATCGGGATTGCTGGATCCTACCGAAAATACAGCTAAGAGTCTGGGAAAGCTTGCTGGTAAATCGAATATAAATGCAGAAAGCGGTTGGAACAATCCTAACGGAAAGTATGACCACGGGACGGAAAATTTGACTTTTAACATAAACGGCTCTCAAATGAATGAAAAAATGTATGTACGGTATGACGCACACGGCGAGCTTGGCGAAAGTGAAGGAATCGGTAATGACTGGAAAAGAATCAGTGTGAAAGTAACTGTTACTGTGAAAAAAGTCGGTTAATCAAAAATAATAAAAGGGTCTTGAAATGATTATTTTAGGTGAACAATATTGCAAATACTGTTTTGCGGCAGGTGTTTCCGAAGATCAATGTACGTGCAGGCAGGAGGCTGAACGCCATCCTGCTGCACTCCCCATTTCAACGGTGCTGAAAAACAGATACGTTGTCGGTATGATACTCGGAAAAGGCGGCTTCGGCATAACTTATTTGTGTTTTGACTCGGTACAGAAGTGCAGAGTTGCCATAAAAGAGTTTTATCCGTCAGCCCTCGTATCAAGAGTCGGGACGGAAAATCCCAACGTGGTATACAACAGTGATGACAAGGAAAGCATACTCTACGGACTTAAGAAATTTGAGGACGAAGCGAGAATGCTTAACAAATTGCAAAACGTCGAGGATATCGTAGACGTTTACGACTATTTTAAGGAAAACAATACCGCTTACGTCGTTATGGAGTATCTTGACGGTATTGATCTTAAAAAGTATATAGACAAATGCGGCGGCAAAATTTCTCCGGAAGAAAGTGCATATGTTTTAGTACGTGTAACCAGAGCACTTGAATGTATACATTCAAATTCAATTTACCATAGAGATATAGCGCCTGACAATATTCATATATTGCCGGACGGTTCTGTAAAGCTTATGGACTTCGGTGCGGCAAAACAGATAGTGGGTATGCAGACGGGTTCAATGTCTGTCGTGTTCAAAAAGGGTTTTACGCCTCCCGAACAGTATCAGTCGAGCGAAAATCCGGGTCCGTGGACGGATATATACGCACTCGGTGCCACGATATATTATGCCTTGACAGGCGATATCCCCGAGGAAGCTTTGAGCAGATACACAGACGATACACTTGATCTTTCGGAAGAAAAGGGAATACCCTCAAAATTCAAGCCGATACTTGAAAAGGCAATGGCTGTAAAGCGTGAAGAAAGATACGCAACTGCTTCAGAGCTTAAAAACGCTGTTTATGCGGCAAATCTGATATGTACGGCACCCGTTGTCGAAAGGTCGGTTCCGGAGTCAAAGCATCAAACGGGCTTTATATCATCGGTCGATTATGACGTGTCCGGCGATATGGAGGATATATCCCGAAATACAAATAAGAAAACGGTGTACGAGCAACCACCTGAACCACCCGTACATAAAAAGAAAAATATATTACATATTATAGCGGCGGTATGTCTTGCGGCGGCACTCATAACGGCTTCCGTTGTTTTGATAATTAAGCTTACTGACAAAGGAAGTGATACGGGGTCACCGTCCGGTGGGTCATCCGGGACAAGTGAATACTTATCTGAATATCCGAGTATCAAAAAAGACGAAAACGGCAATGTTATGTACAGCGTAAAGATCGATCCCGCGGGCGGAGCGTATTCTGACGAGGTTTGCGTATATCTCTACGACGGAGAGGAGATAACATTGAAAGAACCCACGCCGCCTAAAGAGAAACGCGTTTTCTTGAACGTCAGGGGTGAGGTGCAAACTGTTGAGTCCGTTTTTGAATTTTCGCATTGGATGATACAAAACGAAAGGTCGGATGACGGTAAGATCACGATAAACGGTACAGCGGTTAAAGCAAAGGCTGTATACGAACAGATCCCCATTGTTCTCCCTGAGGTGAATCAGGAAGGACTTACATTTATCGGATGGTATACACAGCTTTCCGGCGGAAAGTTTGTGGGATTTTCTTCCGATACATTTACTCCTGTAAACGATATAACGCTTTATGCTTGCTTTGAAATACCGAAAGATGACTCTTCGCTTGACGAAAATGCTATGTACTACGAAACAGAGTACTACGGAAACGAAAACAGCGTGGCTATAACAAAATATATAGGAAACGAAAAGAACGTAACGATACCGTCTGTTATAAACGGGCGTAATGTGGTTGCGTTGCTTGACGGTGTGTTTTTGAGTAACTCTGAAATAGAAACGGTAGTTATCCCGGAGGGGGTAAGGCAGATAGGCGAAAACTGCTTTAATAACTGTTCGCATCTTAAAAGTGTCGTTTTGCCTGACTCGCTGGAGAAAATAGGCAACTTTGCATTTTACAGATGTATGCTGCTTGAAAATATCAACATCGGTAAGGAGCTTTCCGAAATAGGCAATTCCGTGTTTGGAGAATGTTATGCTTTGTCAGCATTTACAGTTTCTGATAAAAACGATGTATATTCATCGCTCGACGGTGTTTTATATAATAAACAGAGGACAAAACTCTATTGTTACCCCGCAAATAAGGCGGATATAGCTTTTGAGATACCCAGTACGGTTCAGTATGTAGAAGAAAGTGCTTTTTATGCATGTAAAAAACTTGTAAGTATATCTTTTCCGTCTTCGCTCAAAGGAATCGGAAAAATGGCATTCTATTATTGCAACTCGTTGACGGACATACAATTGCCCGACGGAGTCGTAAGCATAGGATCGAGAGCGTTTACAAATTGCACCGCCCTTAAAACCGTACGTATACCGGGAACGGTAACTACCTTCGGAGAAGGCATATTCAACGGTTCGGAGAATATAACGGCGATATATACTCCATCCGGTTCACCTGCAAACAAGTGGTGTAACGACAATGGATATGGCGATATTTTGAACGTAATTTGATATGTTTTGTAATAAAAGACGGCGTTTTTTGTAAAAACGTCGTCTTTACAATTTGCTAAAAAGGGTGTATAATGATACCAGAACAAAACGAGTGTTTCATTTCAACAAAATAAATACGAATGGAGGAATAAAAATGAAACAGTGCAGTAACGGTCATCTCTATGACGAAACAAAAAGTTCTTCTTGCCCCTATTGTTCGGGAATTTCAATGAATCAGACGCAGCCCCTTAACGACGGCTTCGCAGCGCCTGCTCCTGAAGCAAAGCCTTTCCCGGTGACGACGCCCCTTGAAGCGTCAGCAGGTCCTATCCCTGCAACACAGCCCGTTGATTCAGGTTATGCTGTAACGGAAAGAATCGACGAAACACCTGCGGGAATCTCCCCTGTAAGAGGCTGGCTCGTAGTTGTAAACGGAGAAAACAAAGGTATCGACTATAAGATACGCGGCGAAAAGAGCAACATCGGACGCAACAAGAAATACGAAATATCGATCGACTTCGATAAGAAAGTTTCCAGCGAAGCATGTGCTATCATCCAGTACGATATGATGAACAACATCTTCTTCATTTCTATGGGAAGCGGATCAAACAGCGTATACGTAAACGGCAAGCTTTTGCTTCAGCCCACACAGCTGTTCGATTATGACATAATAAAAGCAGGAGATACAGAGCTTGTATTCAGATCACTCTGTAACGAAACATTCAAATATTAATTTAGGATTGGAATAGCAGTGTTCGGAAAACTATTTCGAAGAAATAAAAAACAAGAAGACATTATGAGCAATTATCCGGTAACGGTTCCTCTTTCGGAATCATCCGTAGCGTTAAACATCAACGGCGATACAGTGAAGATAGGTTGCGGACAGAATCAAGGAAAAAGACATTACCAGGAAGACAGTTACGGTTTCAGTGATATAAATGATACCGTAGGATTAAACAAACGAGGCTTGCTCGCAGTCGTCGCAGACGGCATGGGAGGACTCAAGAACGGCAGAGAGATAAGTGCACGACTTGTCGGTGAGCTTATAAAACGGTTTGCAGCTCTTGATACGATTGATGACTTTTCGAACATAATACCGTCTGTAGTAGCTCAGATAAACAGCTACCTGTGCGGTATGTACTGTGAAGACAACCGTATAGTTTCAGGTTCGACGCTGGTTGCTGTGAATATAATAAACGGCAGATTTTACCACGTCGCTGTGGGCGATAGCAGAATATATCTTCTCCGTAAAAATCGACTATATCAGGTAAATGAAGATGACGACTACTTGAATCAACTTTTAGAGGGAGTCCTTGCGAATAACCTTACATTGCAGGAAGCAAGAGACGACCGTCAGAAAGACAAACTTGCAAGGTGCATCGGTGATCCCTCACTGTTCGAAGGTGAGATCGAATGCGGCGTGAATGGTATAGCACTGTACCCCGGTGATATGATACTCATGTGTTCTGACGGACTTTATAATGCACTTGACGATAAAGAAATAATAGAATCCATGAATGGTGATCCCCAAAATTCAGCCGAAACTCTTATACAAAGAGCATTAGCAAAAAACTTCCAATATCAAGACAACATATCCGTTGTCACAATATCATATAATAATTGATTTTAAGGAGCTAAAAAATGAAAAACATTAAAAGATTTGTGTGTTTGACACTTGCATTGATGATAACAGTATCAATGTTCGTATTTCCTGTAAGTGCTAAAACAGACCCCAGAAACAGCGTTGTATTTATCGAAGCAAACTTTACAATGAATGCAAAACAGGGTTCAGGTTTTGCAATCGGTCAGCCCGGTGAAAACGTTCAGTATTTCGTAACAAACTGCCATGTGATTTATGATGACTCGTCAGATACATTCGCTGAAGAAGTATGGATATACTATTCATATGCTGAAAACGACAGAGTTAAGGCTAAGATAGTTGTAAAAGATACTGAAAAAGATATCGCAGTTCTCAAGATTCCCGAACCCACAAACAAGAGAGAAGCTCTCGTGATCTGCAAAAGTGACAGAGTTGAAGTAGGCGAAGGCATCAGAACATACGGTTACCCCTCTATCGCTTCCGATGCAAGCAGCTATACAGAATATAGCAAGAACGATATCGTTGTTGATGACGGTGTTATCAACAAGATCGACACAGTAGACGATAAAGACGTATATCTTATAAGCGCAAACATCACAAACGGTAACTCCGGCGGTCCTCTCACAAACGAAAAAGGACAGGTTATCGGTATAAACTCCTTCAAGTACATAACATCATCCGACGGCATCACAACAGAAGAATTGAAGTATGCTATCCAGATCGACGAACTTTTGCGTGTGATCGACAGAAATGAAATAGACTATGCTCTCGCAGGCGAGATCGACATGATGCTTATCATAATCATCGTTGCAGGTGCACTTGTAGTTATTGCAATCATCATTCTCATAGTTGTTCTTGTTAAGAAGAGCAAGAAAAATAAGGGTGTATCTTCCGTAGTATTCGAAGACGTAAAGAAGAACGCACCTACTCCCGCAGGCAACTTCAATGCAGCTCCCGCAGCACCCGGCGTAACATCAGCGGTAAAAGCAACACTTATCTGCCAGACAGGCCGCCTCGCAGGCAAAATGTACACGATCTCCGGTAAATCTGTAATCGGACGTAATCCCGAAAAGTGTAATGTTCTTTATCCTACGGACGAACGCGGTGTAAGCGGTGTTCACTGTGAAGTTATCTCCAACGGCGCTATGCTCACAGTTTGCGACCTTGGTTCTTCCTACGGTACATACCTCGAAAACGGTCAGAAGCTTGCTCCCAACACTCCCGTTGTTTTGAAGAACGGAGATAAGTTCTACGTTGCAAGCAGAGATAATACATTTGAGGTTAGATTCTGATTATGATTGATGTATCTTCGTATTCCGGATTAGGTGGAAGATCAAATAACGAAGATTATTTCAAATATTCAAGCCACGCACTTGTGCTCGCCGATGGTCTCGGCGGGCACGAGTGTGGAGAAGTTGCTTCGAAGGCAGCGGCTGAGTATCTTACATCTTATCCAAAAGAAAAAATAAATATCGAAAGCGGTTTGAATCACGTTGCAGACGATGTAAATAAACACATTTTGCAGTTGCAAAAAGAAAACCCAAAGCTTGCTTCGATGCGTACAACGGTTGTGGCAGCGTTTATTCAGGATAATAAAATGGGGTATTTCAACGTCGGAGACAGCCGTTTTTATTATTTCAAAAAAGGGAAATTAGCATACCAGACAATAGACAATTCAGTTCCCGCAATGCTTGCACAGGCAGGCAGACTTGACGTTGCAGATATAAGACATCACGAGGACAGAAACAAATTGCTCAAGGTTTTGGGCGATACCGAAGAGCTTGGACTTAAAGGCGATAAGCAGTACGACACCATCGAACTTGAACCGGGAGATGCTTTCATACTTTGTTCAGACGGCTTTTGGGAATACGTGTACGAAACCGAAATGGAAATAGACCTTTCAAAATCGAATTCCGCCCATGAGTGGAAGACGTATATGTTAAAACGACTTTTAAACAGAGTAACAGGAAATAATGATAATTACACATTGATTTGCGGAATCGTGTAATTGCAACAGAGGTGACATAATATGGATAAATATGCAAATATCGGATCAAGATTTTTAGCTCTGCTGATAGACTCAATAATACTGTCCGTAATATTTTCTATAATTTCAGCTATGTATTTCGGTGTGATCGGAATGGAATATATTGCATTCTTATTCAACGAAGCATGGATATGGAATGGAAATATATACAGAGCATTTTTCGGACTTGACTACTTCTACGTCTACATGTTGATTTTGACTGTTATCTGGCTTCTGTATTACGCTTTGTTTGAAAGCAGTGTCAGAGGCGCTACGATAGGTAAAATGATCCTCGGTATTAAAGTAGTCGATGAAAATGACAGAAAAATAGATTTCGGTACAGCTTTTGTAAGAGGCATAGGCCGTATATTTTCCGGATTTTTCTACATAGGCTATATTATCGCATTTGCAACTGAAGGTAACCAGTCATTACACGATAAATTGGCCGGAACTTACGTAATAAGTGCTAAGTATTCATATACTGAGGTTATTTCATCAAAGAAACATCAGACAACAACGGTACAAAAAACCTCGCAACACAACGCTTACCAGAACACTGCGTACAATACACCTAAGCTGATAGCGGTAAGCGGACAGCTTGCCGGAATGAGTTTTCCGGTAGATTCCAAAGGCATTATGATAGGAAGAGATCCTTCATGCTGCGGAATCGTTATGCATAAAGATACAGTAGGTATAAGCAGACATCATTGTACAGTATCTTATAACAGACAGACAGGTATGTTTATATTGAATGACTGCGGTTCTTCATACGGTACATTTACCTCAAACGGAATGAGAGTTGTCAATGGACAGCCTGTTGCATTGAGAAACGGTGAGCGTTTTTATCTTGGATCATCTTCAAATGCCTTTGAAGTACGTACGGTATAAGAGGTGTTCAATATGAAAAGCAAATTTAATACCAAACAAAAAATTTCGGCTTTGGTTGCGGCATTGATGCTTACATTCAGCATTGGTGTTTTTGCAACAGGTGAAAACACTACGTTCGATTCCAACGAACAGATAGAAACGGACGGAACGACGGGTGTTTTGCCGACAGAAACCGATAATGCGGATTCCGAAACTACAGATGCTGAAACGACCGTTCAGTCTGAGCCTAAAACGACGGTGGCTACGGAATACGGTATAGAAGTTACCATAACGTCTACAAAAGCTGAATATGCAGCAAACGAGCTTCCGCAACTGAGCTTGGTCGTAAGAAACACAAACAGTTATAATATACGCAATCTTATCGCAAAAGCTAATTTGCCGTCTGCGCTTTCGTACGTCGGTTCTACACGTGCGTTTATCAGTATACCCGATATGCAGGCAGGACATTCACAGAATATTGACTTTCAGATAAAGAGAGCGTCCTCCTCCGGCGGAGGCGGCGGAAGTGTAAATACGGCTGATTCAAATTCAAATTTGCCCGTTTATATCTTTCTTGGCGCAGCAGTACTCATTTTCGTAGGTGTGATAGTGTTTGCGGTTCTGTCGAGTAAGGACAAAAGCAAAACAAAGATATTGACTTTGATCTTGTGCTTCGGAATGGCGTTGCAGTGCTTACCGCTTACAGCGGAAGCTCAAACAGATTCCGGAAGCTTCAATGTTATACACAAAATAAAGTACAACTCGGTTGATTACGGAATCAATATCAGCGTATCATTCGGCGATGCTCCTGTAACAAATGTTCCCGGAAACACAAACTCATCAAACGCACACGGTTGGGAAGAATTACAGATACTTGATTTTTCATCTGATGTCAGCGACATACTTGTTAATGAAACAGTAAATGCAAAGTTCAGTGCTGTAGTGCTTGCATCTGAACGTGCAAACGATCAGACACTTAAGCTTTATGAAGGCAACACGGCTATAGGCGTTTTCAAGGATGATGGAACGAACGGAGATGCTGCGGCAAATGACGGTATATTTACAACATCAGTGCAGCTTTCTTCGGCTACCGCTAAAAATACGGAGTATTTTGCATCAAACGGCACGCTTCGCAGTGAGCCTGTTGAGATATGCTTCTATGAAGAAATAGAAGACGAATCCTTTGATATGTTTCAGAGAATTCTTGACGAGATCAACACTAAAGATAATTATAATGACGTTATAAGTTATCTCGAGTCCTCGGAATACGTTACAGCACATTTTTACGATGAAGAAACGGGAAGTGTCACGTTTACAACGACGTTCGGTGTTGTAGGTGTTTGGAGCACCGAAGAAAACGGAATGAAGGAAGACGGTGTTTTCACGGATTCCGATATTGAATACCTGACTAATATGACACAGGAACTTGCAAATTCCGGTGCATATAATCTGGAAAACAAGAAAATAGCTGTTCTTCGTCCTTACAGAAGCAGTGGATTTGCATACGATGACTTTTTGACACTTGCTAATTCCACCTCGAATGCTATCAGAGGAACAGTGACGGATATAAAAGACAAAAATGTTACTCTTGACGTTATGAGTAATCTCGACGAATACGGAATAGTATTGATAGACTCACACGGTGCTTTGGTATCAAAAGGTGCGGATCAGTACGATCAGTATATACATACAGGACAAGATTTCTTGGAATATACTCACGGACATTCAGCAGACTTTTATTCCGGAAGAATAACTGTTACAGCAGACGGTAAGGTTGCTGTAAATGCAGACTTTTTCAGAAATCGCTACAGTGCGGACAGCTTCGACAATACACTTTTCTTCCTCGGAACGTGCTACAGTATGTATGACGAATCTATAAGTAACGTTCTTATAGATTGCGGCGCAGGTGCTGTTATGGGATATACCGATAAGGTTACTGTCGGTTACTGTAACGATACACTGAAAGCCTGCTTGCAAACGAATCTTTTGCAGGTAAAAAATACGGTTATAGAAGCTCACACGGCTACACTTGATGCTTGCGGAAATACGGATCCCTACGTGTCAAATTGCCGATTTGTCTACGACGGTAACAGAAATTATTCCTACGTTGCACAGTTCGGTAACGTTATGGGTAGTATAGTATCGGGTGACAGTTCCACTCCTATCAGCTGGGCAAGAATACAAATGATCGGTAATAACGGACAGACGTACGACTTTATTCAGACCGGTGACGTGTTTGAAAAAACAGTCGATGCAGGTTCATATACGGTAATTATTTCCGCATACGGATATTTATCCCGCACACTTTCAAACGTTGTTGTCGTCAACGGACAGACGACGTATATAGAAGAATCACTTCTCATAGACGGAAGCGCACAGTCACAGGGTCAAACGGTTATAAACGGCAAGGTGATCAATGCTTTGAACGGTGAAGTCGTTGCAGGCGCAACTGTTAAGTTTATACCGGGTCACGGCGGCGTTGACGGCAGTGCGTATGTCACGGACAACTCAGGTTCGGTCATTACACTTACAACAGATGAAAACGGTGCCTTTTCTATCAATACTCTTGTCAAAGGATACTATACTGCTGAAGTATCCATGGAGGGATTTGTTACAGAATACAGCAACGTAATAGCATCATATAGCGAAGCTGAGCAGGAAATTGCAATAACTCCCGTGCTTTCCGTAACGGATGATTACAGAATCATTCTTTCATGGAATGCATCACCGGTTGATATTGACTCACACGTTGAAGGTATCTGGCCTTCTAACGAAGGATATTTCCACGTATGCTTCTTTGATATGGAAGCAGAACGTAACGGTGAGCGAATAGCAAGTCTTGATCTCGATGACAGAAACGGTTATGGCCCCGAAACGGTAACACTCACCGTTGATCCCGAAGCGCAGTACGTTTACTACGTACACAATTTCAGCGGTGAAGCTCCTTTGTATACTTCCGGAGCACAGGTAAAAGTATACCAAGGCAATACTTTGCTTCAAACTTATAATGTACCCGTCGAACGCGTAAGCGGTTCCGTTTGGAACGTTTTCAAGATTGAAAACGGCAGACTGGTAACTATAAACCAAATAACAAATTAAAATTAGTTTTTATTTGTTCTCCTCTCTACTCTTTGGTTTATAGAACATTATAAGATTTGATAAACCGGGCAGATCTTCATGGCGTCTGCCCGGAATTTTTATTTTTTGAAGTGACTTTAAAATTCAAAATACAGTTGAATTTTTTTATCGGCAGTGCTATAATAAAGCAGATATTTCACGGAGGTTTTGAAAATGATAAAAAGAGCTGATATGAGAATAAGAGATCCGTATATAGTGCCGTATAAGGGCGTTTATTACGTGTACAAAACTGTTGCGGATATGAGTCTTATTTATTTTAAAAGCACCGATCTTGAAAACTGGGAAGAAGGCGGCACGGTCTTTTCCATAACCGAGGATTCCTGGGCAACGAGAGATCTGTGGGCATCTGAAATACACGAATATAAATCAAAATTTTATTTGTTTACTTCGTCTTTGGGCAGAAACGGCCTGAGAGGCACGCAGGTGTCTGTCAGCGAAAGCCCCGAAGGACCTTTCGTTCCGCTTAAAAACGGACCGCTGACACCCGAAGGACAAAGCTGTATTGACGGTACGCTTTACGTTGACGATAACGGCGTTCCGTATATTGTATATTCACACGACTGGCCCGACAATTACGTAAAAGAAAAATCCGCATACGTCGGTGAGATTTGGGCAGCACAGGTGGACGAGGAGCTTGTAAATATCGTAGGTGAGCCTTTCAGACTTTTCGCATCCGACGAATCACCTATATCATATAAAACCCCTCATAACATCATATATAAGGATGAAAAAACAAAGCGTTACGGCTCCGACGGACCGTGGATAGAGAAGCTGAGCACGGGCGGACTTTTCCTTGCATGGTCACCGTATCTTGAAAATAACTACGTCGTTTTGCCCGTTATTTCCGAAAGCGGTGATATACGCGGACCGTGGAAACATCTTGATGAACCGTTTTTTGCCGATAACGGCGGACACGCTATGTTCTTCCGTGACTTTGACGGCTCACTCAAAATGGCACTTCACGCACCCGAAGCACCTCCTGCGGAAAGAATGCACATATTCAACGTGGAAGAAAAAGACGGAACGCTTGCAATAACGAAAGAAGTGTAAAATCAACATTCCTCGGGAAAACGATTTACACTGTACGCATGATTTAATGTTCGTATTATAATTAAAATAGCAATTTTAAAGGAGATCAGCAATGAAAAAAGAAAGTATCAAAAAAATAGGCGCGATAGCACTCGCACTCGTTTTGTCGACCTCGGCGGTTTTTGTAACCTCCTGCTCGGATGACGATGACAAAAGAGTCGAAGAAAAAGACGACGACGATGACGATGACGACGACAAAAAAGATAAGGACAAAGACCGTGAAACGGGAAAGGATTCATTGGGCGATACTACGTACATTCCCGGTGATGAAACAAACGCCTCCTTCGGTACAGATGCCGTAACGGATGCCGTGACGGATGCAAAAGACGATGAAGTTATTGATAATTCATCGTTTACAAACGATGAGATCGCACAAGGATGGTCGCTTAAAAACGGCACACTTACAATAATCAACGACTCCGCTATGAAGAATTATAGTAAGGATGATGAAGCCCCGTGGTACGGAGAAAGAAAAAATATCAATGAAGTCGTAATAAAAAACGGCGTAACAAAAATAAGCAGCTATGCATTTTACTACTGTAAAAGTCTTACGCAAATAACGATACCGGACAGTATTACAAGTATAGGTGACAGTGCATTTTCCTTCTGTGATAGTCTTACACAAATAACGATACCGGACGGTGTTACAAGTATAGGTGACATGGCATTTTTATCCTGCACAGGTCTTACACAAATAACGATACCGGACGGTGTTACAAGTATAGGTGTCGATGCATTTTGTGGCTGCAGAAGTCTTACACAAATAACGATACCCGATAGTGTTACAAGTATAGGTAACAGTGCATTTTCCTTCTGCGAAAGCCTTACACAAATAACGATACCTGCCGGTGTTACAAGTATAGGTAACAGTGCATTTTACTCCTGCATAGCTCTTACACAAATAACGATACCGGACAGTGTTACAAGTATAGGTAACTATGCATTTTACGAATGCAAGGGTCTTACCCAAATAACGTTACCCGACAGTGTTACAAGTATAGGTGACCGTGCATTTTACTCCTGCATAGCTCTTACACAAATAACAATACCGGACAGTGTTACAAGTATAGATGATTGGGCATTTA
>JAZOSS010000128.1:0-7398 GCA_045657205.1 Eubacteriales bacterium | reverse complement strand
CTTGAGAGCTGACAGACAGCCCGAATTTACTCAAATCGACCTTGAAATGTCGTTCGTCGATGAAGAAGATGTAATGACGATGGTAGAAGGATTTATCGAAAGACTCTTTTCACAGCTTCTTGACACAAAGATCAGCCTTCCCGTAACGAGAATGACGTATGCTGAGGCTATGGAGCGTTACGGCTCGGATAAACCCGATACACGTTTCGGAATGGAAATATGCAATATTTCCGATATCGTTAAGGACAGCGGATTTTCCGTGTTCTCGGGCGCATGTGCCGCAGGCGGCTCTGTAAGAGCCATAGTTGCAAAGGGTGCTGCAGGTAAGCTTACAAGAAAAGAAATAGATAAATTAACGGAAGCCGCAAAGGGAATAGGCGCTAAGGGACTTGCTTATATAAGATACGTTGACGATACGCCCAACTGCTCGTTTGCGAAGTTTATGGCAGAAGGCGAGCTTGAAAAAATAATGGCGGCGATCGGTTGCGAAAAAGGCGACGTTGCACTTATAGTTGCTGATAAAGACAGAGTAACACTTCCTGTTCTCGGTGCACTCCGTCTTACTGTCGGAAAACAGCTTGAAATGATAAAAGAAGGTTATAATTTCCTTTGGATCACGGAATTCCCGTTCTTTGAATGGGACGAAGAAAGTGAAACGTGGCAGGCAATGCACCATCCTTTCACTATGCCGAGAAACGAATGTCTTGAATATCTTGAAAGCGATCCCGGAAAGGTACGTGCAAAAGCGTACGACCTCGTTTTAAACGGTGTTGAACTTCTTTCAGGCTCTATCAGAATTACAGACTTTGAGCTTCAGCAGAAGATGTTTGAGGCACTCGGTCTTACAGAAGAAGAAATTCAGAAGAAATTCGGATTTCTCGTTGACGCTTACCGTTACGGAGCACCTCCGCACGGCGGCGCAGGTATCGGTCTTGACAGACTTTCAATGCTTATCTGCGAAGCGGCAAGCCTGCGTGATGTAGTTGCATTCCCGAAGGTTCAGAACGCATCGGAAATAATGTCCGAATGTCCTTCCGTTCCCGAAGCACAGGCACTTTTGGACCTTGCAATGCAGTTTACAGATACAGATAACGAATGAAAAATAAATTAGATAAAAGGAGATCTTGATTATGCATATGGATTATATTCACCCTGCCGACCAGCTGGTAATGTTTATGCAGCGTATCTACGACAGAGGACTTACTACGACTTCAGGGGGTAACCTCTCGATCAAAGATAAAGACGGCAATATCTGGATAACACCTGCAAGTATTGACAAAGGAACACTTACACGCCGTGACATCATCTGTGTAAAACCCGACGGTACGTGTGTCGGACCTCATAAGCCTTCAAGTGAATTTCCTTTCCACGAATCCGTCTATAATATGCGCCCGGACATCCGTGCGGTGCTTCATGCACATCCTCCGGCACTCGTTGCATTTTCAATAGCGCGCAGAATACCTAACCTTGATCTTATACCGACGGTAAGAAAAACGTGTGACAAAATTTCTATTGCAAAATACGCGGTTCCCGGCAGTAAAGAGCTTGGAGCAAATATTGCACGTGAATTCGAAAAGGACGTTGAAATAGTTCTTTTGGAGAACCACGGCGTATGTATAGGCGCAAAGGATATGTTCACGGCGTTTATGATGTTTGAAACGCTTGACTATTCCGCTAACCTTGAAATACTTTCATCGAAGCTCGGAGAAGCTAAAGAGCTTTCCCCCGAAGCTATCAAAATAACCGAAACACGCTTCCATATGCTTATGGACGATTTTATACCGAATTCGCGTTCGTCCGAGGAGCTTGAAGCAAGACGTGAGATGATAACGCTCATCCGCCGTTCATACAAGCAGGGATTGTTTACGGCAACACACGGAACGTATTCGGTAAGACTTTCCGACGGAAGCTTTATAATCACACCGTTCGGACGTGACAGAGCATACCTTTGCGAGGAAGATCTCGTAAGAATAAAAGCGGATATGAAGGAGCTTGGTAAAACACCGTCACGCGCTGTCAAGGCTCACGCTCTGATATACGAAAAGAACCCCGATATAAACGCGATCCTCCTGGCACATCCCCCGCACGCTATGGCATTCGCGGTTACAGATTCAAGTTTCGATCCCAGAACGATTCCCGAAAGCTACATTTTGCTTCGTGATATCGAAAAAATACCCTTTGAATGGCTGTACGAAACACCTGAAAAGGTTGCAGAAACGTTCGCACCTAACCGCCCCGCACTCATATTTGAAAACGATTGCGTAATGGTTACAGGCTCAACGCTTTTGCAGGCGTTCGACAGAATGGAGGTTCTCGAATCAACGGCTCACTCCATCATCAATTCAAAGAGTATCGGTGATATAGTTCATATCTCTCCCGAGGAGGTTGACGACCTTAAAGAGGCGTTCAATCTTAAAGACTGATGATAAAGCTTGTAATATTCGATCTTGACGGAACGCTCCTTTATACGATAGGTGACCTTGCGGACAGCGTAAACTATGCTTTGACAAAGTACGGTATGCCGAACGTAACGCTGCAACAAGCGACGGCAAACGTCGGTAACGGAGTCAAAAATCTGATATCGCTGTGCGCCCCGAGAGGAACTGACGAAAAAACGCTTGACGAGATCCTTGCGGCGTTCAAAGCGCACTATAAGGATAATATGGAGAATAAAACGGTACCGTATGGCGGAATCGTGGAAATGCTCGAAGAGCTTCGTAAAAGAGACGTCAAAACGGCAGTTCTTTCAAATAAATTTGATGCGGCAACGAAAAGACTTTGTGAAAATCTTTTGCCGAACCTTATTGATATGCCCGTCGGAGAAAGGGAAGGCGTACCGCGTAAACCGTCCCCCGATGCTGTCGAGCTTATTATAAATGAGTGCAGTGTATCAAAGGACGAATGCGCTATCGTCGGTGATTCCGATACCGATATCATAACGGGTAAAAACGCAGGAATCAAAACAGTTGCAGTTACCTGGGGATATAGACCTAAAGAAGTGCTTGAAAAAGCATCCCCCGATAAGATCGCAAATACGGTAAACGAACTGCAAGCGATCCTTACAGAATGATAAACACAAATTTTGGCAGGGGAAATAGTTCCTCTGCCAATTTTTATTAAAAGCCTTCCCCTGCGGGGGAAGGTGGCATTGCGAAGCAATGACGAAAGGTGACTCTGTTGCAGTAACTTTCCTTGAAAGTATTTAATATTAAATACATTATGTATAAGCCGTTGTGTGAAAGTAACACCCTCGGCGAAAGTGAAGCACCCGCGGTGGAAGCAAAGCGCCCGCCTGCACCCCCCACAGCGCGTTTTACTCGCTGCCTGCAGGCATAGGGCGCATATTTCCTTCGGAAATCTGTTGACGCACTGTTGTTAAGTAAACTTCCTTGAGATTAAAAAGCACTCGCATCGAAGATAGATACGAGTGCTTTTTTGTGCGTTATCAGTGTATTTTTTTAAGTTCGCCTATTGTGACGTCGGGGTTATCAAGTGCCGTGTCGAGTATCTGTACAAATCTGCTGTGTGCGGCTTCAAGGGACTCAACGGTGTAGAAGTTCGTTCTGTATTCATAGAAGAAATAAAGAGTACCGCTTCCGTCGCAGTCCATAATATTTCCGTAGAGATTACACGGGGCAGCACCGGAATTATACCACATCGTCTTAAACGGTTCGCCGTGGGGGCTAAGTGCAACATAAGGCTGGAACATAAAGTTCATAGTTGCAAAATCTGCCGTGCCGTATTTTTTCTGCTGTATTCTTATAATATCATACGAAGAAACGGTTGTATGACGCATCATCGAAAAGAACTGCGTATGCGCCTCCTTGCAGAAATCAAAGAACGTATCATCATCTTTGCAAACGTGTCTCATGGTATACGACATAACGCGTGAACCGCCCGATGTCTTTTGCGGAAGCGTTGCACGTCTTGCCATACCAACCAGGTTTGACGAATCGTTAGTCTTATTTATTCCCATGCACTGTATAGCAATTGCCGCTTCAAATATCGTATTGGGCGATACAGAGTGCTTTTTTGCATAGTCGATAACCTTATCAACTATTCTTTTTTCAATAGGGAGGGGAAGGTGCTTGGAGTCGGATGCAGGGGTAAAAAGCTTCTTTTTGATCTTTCTTTCGCTTTTAGGGCCTGCATAATCGTTAAGTATCGGACGGTCGTCTGTGTAGTATTTCTGCCAATACTCCATATCAATGTTTTTCTGCTCAGATGCCTCTCTTTCGAGATCCTGCTGTAAAACGGGCAGGTACGGATGAGGCTTTTTCGGCATTTCCTTGCCTTCTGTAAGATACATATAATAATCAATTACGTATTTCAAAAACGCAAAGATCGCATACGCATCCATCGTAATATGGCTGGTGCAGAAGAGAATACCGTTATATCCGCCCTGCGAACGCATAATATACGTTTTACTTAAAGGAGAATTGGTTTTCGTCATATTAAGACGTGCAATGTTATTCTCTATGTACGCCGTTTCTTCTTCTTTTGTTTTGTCGGAAAAATCAAGTGTCGGTATTTCAACTGCAAAATCATCTTTTAAATATTGATAAGACTTGAATTTTTTTCTTGTGATAATAATTCTCAAACATTCAAAATCTCTGTATCCGCACTTTATAGCTTCCTTTAACTTTTCTTCGTCAAAATCCATTTTGATAAGGCAGGAAGTAGTAATTGTATTCGACTGCTTTTGAATGCTGAGTGTTTGTGCAAAAAATATAAGTGATTGAGAAGCTGTTAGCTTATAAAGTTTTTCATTCATTTTAAACTCCCGAAAAACGGCGCAATACGCGAAAATAACGTATTACGCCGTTAATAAATTGAATATCGTCAATCAATCTGTTTGATTATTTCACTGAGTGTGATCTGAGGATTGTTCATTGCGATGTTAAGAACTTTGATAAAGCCTTTATGTGCCTTTTCAATTTCTTCCGGCTTATAATGTTTTATCTGATATTCGTAGTGACAGTGAAGCTCTCCTGTGCCGTCACCGTCCATTATAGTAGGATACAAGGGCTGTGATGCGGTTCCGTTTGCATACCACATTATCTGAAAGTCGGCATTGTTGGGAGCAGTAATACGTATGGGCTGATACGTAAGTGATATTCCGTTGTAGCTTGTACCCACGGGGCGTTTGTAAGCTTTTTCTTCCATATCGAAAACGTCAAGTGTATTAATATTTACGTGGTGCATTATCGTGCACTGTTCGTTGTATACGTTTTCAACTGTTTTTGCGAAGGTTGCGTTGCGGTCGTAATTGTATCTCAAAGGAAGAACGTGTATTCTCGAACCGCCTGCCGTTTTTTCTGTAAGCGTTGCACGTCTTGCATACGTAATGAAGAGCGTTATATAATCAGTATCATTTTTTGCAAGCAGATACGTTGCCATAGCTGATGAAATAACAGCCTGCACGGAAACACCGTTTGCCGCTCTGTAAGCTTCAAGCTTGTCTACAAGTTCTTTTTCATATTTGAGAACAACGTGCTTTGCTCTTGAGTCAAACACAAACGTCTTTGCATATCTTGCATCGGGTGTCTTTTTTCTCGTCTTATTAAGCAAAGGTTCGGGGCCTCTTACGTCCGTATACATAGGTTCAGGCTTCTTGTGATATTCTTGCCAGAAATTGTGGTCGTTTTCGTATTGAGGGGAGTTTTCGTATTTGAGCTCCTTTTCTATAAGATCCGTATACGATGCAGGATCTGCAGGAGCGGGTGCGCCGTCCTTGTAGTGCATATAATATTCAATTACAAGCTTATAAAAAGCGAATATTGCAAATGAGTCCATAGCAAGATGGCTTATTGCAAGTGCAAGACCGTTATATCCGTTCTGAGAGTGAACGATATAAATAGCATTCATGTTCTTATCTAATTTCGTGAAATTCTTATGTGCTATCTTCCCGAAGAACTTCTTTTCATCTTCCTTTGTCTTGTTCGAAAAATCAACTACATTTATTGTGGGATCTTCGTAATCTGCAATATATTGAAGCGTTTCTTTACCAACTTTTGTAAGACGAAGTTGCATTACATCCTGCTTCTGATAAGCAGTTCTGATTGCTTTTTTCAAGATATCCTCATCAAAATCCATATGTATGAGGTATGACGTGCATACTGTATTTACCTGCTTGAAGATCGTAAATTTCTGTGAAAAGAACAATAAGTTCTGGGAATAGTTCAATTTATAATATTTTTTGGAATCACTCATCGATTTTTGCCTCCGTAAGAATTGGTGTAATTATTTTACAGATCATTTTTAATTTTTTTGACAATCTCATCCAGAGTAATGCTTGGATTTGCCATTGCACAGTTCAGAATTTTAATAAATCCTTCGTGTGCTTTTCTTATTTCATCTTCCGTGTAGGAAGATGGCTTGTATTCGTAATAGCAGTGAAGTTCACCTGTTCCGTTTCCGTCCATTATGGTGGGATAAAGCGGTTGCGCTGCAGCACCGTTTCCGTACCATTTCATTTGAATACCTACGTTATGCGGTGTTGTAACGCGTATCGGCTGATACGTAAAGTTCATTGCATAAAATTGTCCGCCGATAGGTTTTTTATAATGTGTTTCTTCGAATGCCATAACCTTTAAAGGATCTGAATTTAAGTGGTGCATCGTATTACACTGTTGTCGATAAGAAACTTCTACCGCTTCAGCAAACGAGCTGTTATAATCAAAAACTTGTCTGAAAGGCAATCCGACGGCTCGTGAGCCTCCGACTGTTTTTTCAGCAAGCGTTGCACGTCTTGCATAAACCAGATAAAGCGTGATGTCATTTACATTATTTAATGCCATGAGGTATGCGGAGATTGCAGTGGTGATTATCGCTTGTACAGAAACAGAATTTTCAGTTCTGTAAGCTTCCATTTTATCTACAATATTTTTATCATATTTAAGAACAAGGTGTTTTGCGATCGGATTGAAAGTAAATGTTTTTGCGTACGTTGCATTAGGATGCTTTTTTCTTGTTTTTTCAAGAAGGCGTGGACCTGCGATGTCAGTATACGTAGGAACAGAGGATGAATGAAATTCTTCCCAATATTTGTTATCACACTGCTCTTGTGCTGAACCTTCGTATTTTAAGTCTTTTTCAATTTGCGCTGTATAGGAAGCAGGGTCTTTAGGTGCGTCTGTACCTTCTTTGTAGTGCATGTAATAATCGATAATCAATTTATAGAAGGCAAATATGGCGAACGAATCCATTGCAAGGTGGCTTGTCGCAAGTGCAAGGCCGTTGTATCCGTTTTGAGAATGAACGATATAGATCTCGTTCATTTTCTTATCTAATTTAGTCAATTTTTTACGAGCAACTTTTTTAAAATATTTCTCCTCGTGGGCTTTTGTTTTTTGGGAAAAATCAACAACGTGTATATCGGGATCTTCATAATCTGCG
>JAZOSS010000127.1:0-5100 GCA_045657205.1 Eubacteriales bacterium | reverse complement strand
GCGTATCTTTTGACATTATACGATGATACGTATTATCCCGAAAAGCTGCACGGTGCCGGCAGAGCTGTCTACGTCAAGCGTAATTACGAAATGATAGATTACAGTAAATACTGCATCGTCTATTATGATGAACTCCACGCTCCCACTACACGCAAAAGCGGTACAAAGCTCGCTTATGACTACGCAATAAAGAAAGACAGAAAAATCATAATATTCAGATGAAAAGCTGATATTAATTAAATATTACGTCTTGATATCAAATATCAACACCGAGCAGTTTTTTTGCAAGAATACCGACTGCAAATGATATTACGGCAACGCCGATGCTTATTCCTGCCATTTCAAAAAAACGTGATCCGAATTTCAGGTCCTGTGCTACAGATGTGTAATAAGTAAATCCCGCGATAATAAGTACGATTATTCCTATCATAACGGCAAGTGCGGCAATAGGCTGTGAAAATATCAAATAAGGTGCAATAAGTGCAACGACCGTCAGAAGATATGCAATACCCGTGTACGAGCAAGACTTAAACGCATCGTTTCGCCCCTCGCTTTTTGCGGAAAGAAATTCGCTTGACGCCATAGAAAACGTGGCGGAGATACCGACTATCAAGCCGGAAAGTGCCACAAGTTTTGTATTCTGCAAAGCAAAGGTAAATCCCGCAAGGCTTCCCGCAAGCTCTACCAAAGCATCCGAAAGACCAAGCACCATACTGCCGACATAATGCAGTTTTTCTTCATCGAGCATAGCAAGAAGAGAAGCTTCGTGTTCATTTTCCTGCTCTTTGATATGTACGCTTTCGGGTATTTCTTCTGCGATAAGATCGTATTTTTCCTGTGCTATCTCCTCACCGCTTTCCATAAGCTTAACAGCAAACGTGAAACCGAGAATACGTGCTACCAGCGTATATTTTAAAATTTTTGACCTGTGCGGCTTCATTTCAACGCCTGTATAGTTTTTCCATATTTCATAATGCGCGTATTCCTCGGAAGCAAGACGTTCAAGAGTTTTCTTGTTTTCATCACCTTTGGCAAATTTTGCAATTTTTTTGTAGATAACACTTTCATCAAGCTCATTCTGTTGCATTTGCTTTATGAACGCAAGCGCTTCTTTTGATACAGTTTTCATTATATTTCCTCCTTGACGGTGAAAGCTTGTCATATTCTACCACATTATTAGTGATATTTCAATAGCGAATTCAACTTACGATTAAAAGAAGAGGTCGTATCTGCTTAAATATATTAATATATCATTAATATAATTAACTTGAAAAACAGGTGGTTTTGAGATACATTTAAGCGGCTTTGATAAACTTTAGAAAAGAAGGGAAACAGCTGTGCTTATAAATTATTTTAAAAGTATTTTAGATCAGGATAGAGCGCCCATTGTTGTATGCGATATTGACTCAACGGTCGTTTATATGAATCCTTCCGCAATAAACCGCTACAAAAAGGATCTGACGGGGAAGAGCATCAAGATCTGCCATCCGCCGTATGCTAACGAGAAGATAGAAAAAGTGCTTGGATGGTTTAAAGAAAACCGTGAAAACAACATCGTATACACTTTTCGCAATGAAGAAGAAAATAAAGACGTTTATATGGTCGCCCTTCGTGATGAAGAAGGGAAGCTGATCGGCTACTACGAAAAACACGAATACAGAAACAAAGAAATGATGAAATTGTACGAGCAGATCGATAAATGATATAATAAACGCGAATGCTGTAATCAAGGTTTAGCAGATTTTCTTTGTAAATCTATTGTGCAAAGTCTTAAATGTTACAAAGTAGCAGGTTATCAAAATGGGAAGTTTACTGTTAGTACAGATGGCATTTGCTTACGTTGGATTTCTTGTGATGCCTCCGCTGTTCGGAATAATTGCCGAGCGCGTATCAATATCGCTTTTGCCGATATATCAAGGCGTATTTCTTGCTTTGATATTCATAATGCATGAGCTGGTTATAAAGAAAACCTCTTGCAAATAGTTAATAGAAAGCCGTCAAACGCAAATGTTGACGGCTTAAAAATACTATAGATGTTTCGGGGGAATAAAATGACAAAAGCAAAAAAACTGCCCGTAGGCAGTTTCTTTTATACTCGTAATTATTCAGCGTCTGTAGCAGCATCTGTAGCAGCGTCTGTAGCAGCGTCTGTAGCAGCATCTGTAGCAGCATCTGTAGCAACAGTTGTAACAGCAGCTTTATCAGAACCTGCATCAGTATTTGTTTCGTCACCACCGCAGGATGCGAATGAAAGTGCAAGTGTAGCAGCGAGCATAAGAACAATAAACTTCTTCATCAGATAAAAACCTCCTAAAAAATATTCAATGCATATCTCGCATCGACGTTCGAGAGTATACCACTTCCTGCTGCAAATGTCAATACAAAATTTGTAGAATTAAATAAATATATGAATATTATTCACATAATATTCTCAAATGACAGCTTTGAGATTTTTTTTAATCTTTCGACCGAATATAAGAAGTCTCCTTTTGATATCAAAAATTCTTCAAAGTTTTCGATTATCAAGCAATTTTCCATACGCAAAAGCGATGTTTGCACTTTTTCTATTTCTCTGTAATCGTACAAGCAGGAAAGTATTCTGTATTCTTTGTCCCAAAGCTCTTTTATGGAATTGAATATTTTTCTTCCGTCTTCAGTCATTATATTTTCTTTATTTAAAGACGCAGCTTCTTGAATAAAAACGTCTGTAACCTTCGCAGTATATGCTGCGTTCACCGTAACACCTGCTATTACAGCGAGTAGTAATATAACGGATATAATAAAAGTTTTCATTTTTTCCTTTCTATTATATATACTTCGCCGGCATCGTTACAAGATAAAAGAACCACGTCTTTGAGCGATGATATATTTTTCTTTTTTAATTCATCTTTTATGAACTCTGAATTCTTGTTTGATGACTTCAAATTTTCATAATTTATTTCGCCGTCAACTATCAGTGCGTGCTGTATCCCCGTTTCTTTGCATTTGATATTAAGATCTTTGCGGGTAAGAGGCTGATGTTCCGCTTTCAGTACCGCTGATATTCGACCGTTCTTTTCCATGATTGCATACTGTACGCTTGAAATATCGGGAATGTCTTTAAGTCTTAACTCTGCCGCTATTTCTTCAAGCGATATTCTGTTTTTTTCCATTTCTTTGAAATTAAGTTTTCCTTTTTCAATCAGAACACTCGGGGTACCCGTCATAATTTTTTTCAGCTTTTTACTTTTTGTTATTAAAAACGAAAGGATCACTTCGAATGAAAGTATTGCAATAACAGGAACTAATCCGTATACAAGCGGTATATTATCATCCGTTACGGCTTGCGATGCAACTTCGGATAAAAGCAAAGTTGTAACAAGCTCCGACGGTTGTAATTCACCGATCTGCCTTTTACCCATAAGCCGCAAAACGACCAGTAGTAAGATATACGTTATAAATGAACGAAAAAGCATCACAGTCAAATTGATCACCCCACCGAAATTTTTTCCGTATGCTGATGAAAATATACATAATAATAAATTAAATGTATAATTTATATTTCTATTTAACATAATGTTTTAAAGAAGTTAATATTTGTGTGTTAAACTCGAAAAAGTGAATATGCGACGATGTCGCTTAATTAGGAGAAAAATATGAAAATAAGCAAGATTATGTGCGAGCATATGCTCTGCGATGAAGTATCTTACAAAAAAACTCCGTTTTGTATTGATAACGAAACCCCCGTGTTTTCTTTTGTTATCGACGGCGAAGAGTATGATGCGAAGGTAAAATGCTGGAAACTTCTTGTTTCCACGAGCAAGGAAAAGCTTTCGGAAAAAGAAGGCGATATGTGGGATTCGGGTATCGTTTATGACGATAATATTTCGGCAATTATATACGAAGGCGAAGAACTCAAATCGAAAACCACGTATTATTTCAGATTTTTTGCCCTTTGCGGTACTACAAAGCTTATCAGTAAGATAGGTGTATTTACAACAGGCATTTTGCTTCCTTCTGAATGGAACTGCGGATTTATCGGTTTACCCGCTGAAAAGACACCTAAATTTGAGTGTCCCGAAAGCGAGAAGGTAGGTTTGCCCTCACCTTATCTGCGCCGCAGCTTCACGGTAAGCAAACCCGTTGTATCTGCCAAAGCATACGCAACCGCGTGCGGTGTGTATGAGCTTTACGTAAACGGCAAAAAGGATGAGTCCTATGTTCTTGCCCCTGAGTGGACGGATTATACAAAGAGCATTCAGTACCAGTATTACGATCTTACGGATAAAATACAGCAGGGTGAAAACGTTATCGGTGCTATTATCGGTGACGGTTGGTTCTGCGGTAATATTTCATTGGTCGGAAGAAACCAGTACGGTTTTGCTCCTCTCGGACTTATGCTCAACCTTACTATAGAATACGAGGACGGCTCACAGGATCTTATACTCACCGACAGCAACTGGAAAGGTCACGACGGTGCTATCCGTTACAATGACAACCAGACAGGTGAATATTACGATGCACGTCTTGAAAATGATGGCTGGTGCGCTCCCGGCTTTGACGATTCAGAATGGTGCAGCATAATAAACGTCAACCCCGAAAGATTTACCGGAACAAGATTCAAGGCATCTTTAGGTCCGCAGGTCAAGGTTATGGAGTATGTATCTCCCATTGACGTGACGACCGATAAAAACGGTGCTTACATCGTCGATATGGGACAGAATATGGTCGGCGTTGCCGAAGTAAAGCTTAAGGGCAAGGAAGGCCAGAAGGTCGTTTTCCGCTTCGGTGAAATGCTCAATCTCGACGGAACACTGTATACAACCAACCTCCGTACAGCACTTCAGACGGATACGTATATAATGAAGGGCGACGAAAACGGTGAAACATTCTGCCCTCACTTTACTTTCCACGGATTCAGATATATTGAGATCACAGGTCTTGATTATACTCCCGAGCTTTCCGATATTACAGGCCGTGTAATTTACTCGGCTTGCGAACGCACAGGATATATCGAAACGTCAAATGCTATGGTAAACCAGCTGTTTTCAAATGCACTTTGGGGACAGAAGGGTAACTTTGTAGGCGTTCCCACTGACTGTCCTCAGCGTGACGAACGCT
>JAZOSS010000126.1:0-30462 GCA_045657205.1 Eubacteriales bacterium | reverse complement strand
TCGACTCGTTTACAAGCTTTGCGCCCTGTGAATATATCTGTCCGCATCCCAAAGCATTGTGACCGACCTCACTGTTACCCATATCGTCATCCGAAGGAAGTCCGACAGCTGCACCGTGTGCCTTGAGGCGTACTGTGGGTTTTTCTGCAAGGAGCTTGTCAAGCGTGGGTGTGTTTGCTTCGCTTACGGCGTCACCTATACCGGTCTTTGAAAAACCGACACCGTCCATTATTACGAGTAAAATCTTCTTGTCCATTTCTTTTTTCACTTTCTATCTTCAAAATATTTTGTTAACTGCTTTAAGAATATCGTCGGCAACATCCTGACAAGGTCTGTCCGTGTCAACGATGACGATATTATCGGTCTTTTCAAGACGTTCAAAGACATCCGAAAATCTTTTTCTTATCTGTCTTATGGTTTCTTCCGTTTCGAATATATCCTTTGTAAGGCGCGTCGAGGTTATTCTCTCGGCGCATATTTTTGGATCGAGATCAAGAAAAACGCACAGATCGGGTTTGAGTATTGCAGGACATTTCAGGTTACAGTCCATAAGCCAGTCTATATCCGAATCAAGTCCCTGGTAAGCAAACGACGAATAGTAGTATCTGTCGCATATTACGTCGATACCTTTGTCGATAAACTGCTTTATACCGTTTGATGGATTCATATTATGGTTTATCCTGTCAGCTAAAAACAACGCCGCCAGCTCCTCTGCGGAGCGATGCGAAACGCCCGACAGCGTTTCTCTTATTATACCGCCCGCGGCAGTGCTTGAAGGCTCCGCCGTAATATAAACGCGTCTGCCCTTTTCGCCGAGAGCTTTGGCAAGCAGCTTCAAATGTGTGCTTTTACCTGCTCCGTCAAGTCCTTCAAGGACAATAAATTTACCTTTCACTTCGCTGTTTTCGTTCTGAAACGACATAAACTCACCTCTTGAATAAACACAAAAATGTTTCCGATAAAAACCGCATATATTATATCATCGCAATGATACTAAGAAAACCTTTAGTTGTAAATTTAATTTAAATATCCTGCAAAGCATCACCAATTAATATTTTCAAAAAAGGTATTGATTTTTCGTTTATAATGAGGTATAATGATTAATCCAAACTCAACAGAGCATAAAACACAAGATCGAAAGGGGTAGTTTATGAAATTCGAACATATGATATCGACTGTGAAGCGAAGCGGATTTGACGGTACGGAAGGCTACGGCGTTATTTACAAAAGCCGTGATCTGCAACACGAAAAGTTTGCTTCTTACACCGTTCAGCCAGGAAATATCAAAAGAGATATTTACTCCTACGAATACACCGACAGATCGTATATTTTTACAAAGCGTACGCCAAAAAACAACGTATTCACATCAGAAGGCGCAAGCAAAGAAAACAGTCTGACACATACTGTTATAATGGACAAGTCACCCGACGCCCCACCGTGTGAATATATATCTTCACCTTCATTTATAGGTGAAGTGTCAGCAGAAGAGGTAAACTCTTCCGGCGGAACCGATTACGTTGCAAAAACGGACCTGTTTATGTCACAAACTGTAACCGTAAACAGAGTGATGAATTTCATCGGCACGCAAAACCGTCTTGAAGCGTACAAGTCACTGCTTTACGCCGTGATGAAAGCGGAAGACAAAGAAAGTCCCATCATCATTTGCGACACAGAGGAAAATATCCCTTTGTGGATCGGTGCCGTACAATATTCCCTGCCTCGCCACATTGCTTTTAAGACAAGCTTTACAACATCTCTTCTCGTTTACGACGGTGCGCCGTTTTACCGCATCTGCGGACTTTGTCCTTCTGACGTAAACGAAAGCACCACAGACTATATAACCAAAAACGCTTACTGCATTTTTGATATGATAAACGGGAACATTCCGGAATATCCTTTGAACGATCCGCTGTTTGCTTTTTTAGCAGACGGAATGCTTCACTCCTACAGCGATATTGAAGCCTTCCACACGTTCATCGAATCGTCATTCCCTAAAATATCCGAAGCACAGGTAACAAACGCATACGCCGCATACAAGGTCGTATATAAAGGTATTGCAAACGTCACCTACCGTGAATTTGCAAACGCTGCCGTTTCCGCAAATAACTTCGGCAGTGACTCTGCTTTTATCACTATTGCCGAATCGTGCCTTTCTTCAAGAAGTGACGTATGCGAATACGACGAAGGGTATATTGCCGCGATACTCCTGTTTATATGCGGAAATTACGAGATACTGTCGTACAAGCTCCGTTGTTCTTTGCGCGAATTTATCTGCCGCGTTTCCTTGGCGGTAATATGTACTAAAAACAACGGAGAAGAAAAGCTTGACGCATTTTACGACAAAGCAAAGCTCTGCGCCGAAACGGTAGGTTTTTCACTCGCTGAAAAGCTTTTATCCGATCCTTTCAGAAAGCATATTATTAATACTGTATCGGCAAAAGCTCCCGATTACAAGCTTGCACTGATATGCAAAATGTGCAAGGAATACACCGTCAAAAAAGGCTACGGCGGTGAAGATATAACCTCGGGCTCCGATACGGGAAGCTTTATATTTGATTTTGTAAGATCAGCACTTCCCTACGCTGAGACCTGTTGTGATATGATGCTTAAAGAAATGTCGTACGATCCTATCGTCCTTTGTGCATCGTACCTTGTAATTGACGAGGCAATAGGAAAAGATTCCGACAAGGTACTTGCAAACACGGAAGAAACCTTCCTGACTCTTACCGACAGTCTTCCTTCGCATGCAAAAATGTGCGAATATCTCATATCATCCGACAGACCGGAGCTTTCGTATGCCGTTTTCAGCCGTTACCTTTCAGGTATAAGGGACTGCGACACTGCCATATCCGTCTTTGATGAACACGACAAAAAGTATTTCGACACATCAGAGGATTACTGTAACGAATACGCAATACCTGCCCTCGAACTTTTGGCTGATTCAGCAAAAGAAAATTTCCCAGACGACGTTATAACAGCAAATGAATACGTTTTGCGTACTGCCGCAAAGCACCGCGTTTCAATAAAGAACAGCGAGGAAATTTGTCAGTCGCTCACTGAAGAGCTTGTCCGCGTAGATCCCAACAGAAAAGAAACGGAATTTTTGTGGATCCTCGCAGATTATATTCAGAACATATGCAAAAAGCCTCTGACAGGAAGACTTTTATGTCTTTGTTTTGCAGAACAGGCGGAAAAGGTCCGTTCAAAACGTGATTTTGACAATATCAAGCCCACGTTTGATAAATACACAGAAAAAGGAAAAGTACCGCTCTCTGTTTTTGACAGCAAGGAATGCGAGGATTACGCAGAACATTTAGCAGACAGTCTTACGGAATTTCTCCCCGAATCAGAAGACCTTTGTACAATATATTCTTACTTCGATTTCACTTCCGAAAGCGAGGAAATATTCATAACCGAATTCATCAAGCCTTATATTAAAGATGGCAAGAGCGGCTCCGATTTCAAAAAGCTTTGTTCTTTCTTGCAGTTTACAATAACTACCTGCACGGAAGCAGGACGCCGCGCTGCAGGAGTACAGATAGCAAGACTTAACGCAAAAAATGCGGAACTCCTTAAAGAGCAAGGCGAGGACTATTTTGCTGATAATGCAACGCTTCATGGCAAATTCACCGACATACTGAACACAGAACCCGAAAAAGGTTCAATATTTAAAAAAATATTCGGCAAAAAATAAGCCGATCAAAATACGAAAGGACGCATTACAATGGGTATCAAGGTTGTAAAATTCGGCGGTTCATCTCTTGCAAGCGCCGAACAGTTCCGCAAGGTTGCGGAAATAATAAAGGGTGATGAGGACAGACGTTACGTAGTTGCTTCCGCACCCGGTAAACGCTTTAAGGGCGACTTTAAAATAACGGATATGTTTTATCTTATATATGACAGAGTCACATCCGGAGAAAACATCGACGTTCTTTTTGACGAAATAACGGGAAGATATCAGCAGATAGCAGACGGTCTCGGCATTGATATGCAAATGGATTCCGAATTTGCAAAAATCAAGAATGCGCTTTACGGCATGGCAGGCAGAGATTACGCCGCATCAAGAGGTGAATATCTCAACTCTATGCTTCTTGCAAAATATATGGGCTATGATTTCATAGACGCCGCAGAAGTTATCTTCTTCAAGCACGACGGAACGTTCGATTCCGAAAGAACAAATGAAATACTTTCCGAGAGACTTAAAAAGCATCCGAGAGCCGTTGTCCCCGGATTTTACGGCTCTATGCCCAACGGAACTATAAAGACGTTTTCAAGAGGCGGTTCGGATATAACGGGTTCAATAATCTCACGTGCGGCAAATGCAGAGCTTTACGAAAACTGGACGGACGTTTCGGGATTTCTTATGGCAGACCCCCGCGTCGTTGACGATCCCAAAGTTATTGAAACGATCACCTACCGTGAGCTTCGCGAGCTTTCCTATATGGGTGCTACCGTTTTGCACGAGGATGCGATATTCCCCGTTCAGATAGCGGGTATTCCGATAAACATCAAGAACACGAACATTCCTCAGGATCCCGGCACGATGATCGTTGCAAGCAGTGAAAAGTACGACACAAAGAACATCATCACGGGCATTGCCGGTAAAAAAGGCTTTTCCGCTATACATATAGAAAAGGATATGATGAATGCCGAGGTCGGATTTACAAGAAAGATACTCTCCGTTCTTGAAGAAAAGAACATATCCTTTGAGCATCTTCCTTCGGGAATCGACACGATGACGATAATACTCAAAACAGAGTATCTCGAAGGTTTGAGAGAACAGATAATAAACGATATCAAACGTGCCGTGAAGCCCGATAAGCTTTACATAGCTGACGGTATTGCGCTTATCGCCGTAGTCGGCCGTGCAATGGTCAAAACGAAAGGAACTGCCGCAAAGCTGTTTTCCGCAATCGCAAAAGCAGATATAAATGTAAAAATGATAGACCAGGGTTCTGACGAGGTCAACATCATCATCGGTATTGAAGAATCCGATTTTGAAAAAGCAATGTCCGCTATTTATAGCGAATTTGTTAATTAATTCAAAAAAATCAAAAAAATCGCTTGACACTTGCATATTTGTGTGATATAGTTAAGTCGATATTCAAAGGCTTTGACGAAGAAAAGTAGACTGTATGCTTTCCACAGAGAGGGAACGGTGCTGAAAAGTTCCCGAAAGATGTCCGGTTGAATCTCACTTCCGAGCTTGACGCTGAATTGTATTAGGCGTTCACGGATCTCCTCCGTTACAAGGATAGGGCATTTTAGTGTCCGAAGATACAAATGCGGGTGGTACCGCGGATAAATTTAGTTATTTTTCCGCCCCGACAGATAAGATCTGTCGGGGCTTATTTTTTTGAAAGGATATGTTATGTCAGAATTTATCAACCGCACTCTCGGCGAGCAGATAGAGTATATCGCTGAGAATTTTCCGAATCAAACTGCCGTAAAATATGCGGCAAAATTCACCTACGAAAGAACGTACAAAGAATTCAACGAGGAGTGCGACAAGATCGCAAAAGCGTTTATGTCCCTCGGCGTTGAAAAAGGCGACAAGGTCGCAATGTGGGCAACGAACTACCCGCAGTGGCTGCTTACTCTTTTTGGTGCGGCAAAGATCGGTGCTGTTCTCGTTACGGTAAACACGAACTATAAAATATACGAAGCGGAATATCTGCTCAAACAGTCAGACTCCAAAATCCTCGTAATGTGTGACGGCTTCAAGGATTCCGATTATGTCGATATAATGTATCATCTCGTTCCCGAAATAAAGGAAACAAACGGCGGTGAGATCAACTGCAAGAAGCTTCCCTTCCTCAAGCGCGTCATCACCATCGACGAAGAAAGCCACGAAGGTATGCTTCACTGGGATGAATTTGCTGAAATGGGCAAGGACATCACGGATGAACAACTCAATGCGGTAAAGGCAACTCTCGACGTTCACGACGTTGTAAATATGCAGTACACATCGGGCACAACGGGATTTCCCAAGGGCGTTATGCTTACTCACTACAATATAATCAACAACGGTCTCGGCATTGGCGACTGTATGAAGTTTTCAGAAAAGGATAAGCTTTGTATTCCCGTTCCCTTCTTCCACTGTTTCGGACTTGTACTTGCTGTAATGGCAAGTATCACACACGCAACCACGATGGTTCCCGTAAATTATTATCAGCCGCTCACCGTACTTGAAGTTCTTGAAAAGGAACAGTGCACGGCTGTACACGGTGTTCCGACGATGTTTATTGCAATGCTTGAGCATCCCGAGTTCAAACGATTCAAGCTCAACCTGCGTACGGGCATTATGGCAGGTTCTCCCTGCCCTATTGAAATGATGAAGCGCGCCATTGACGAAATGGGTATGCGTGAGATCACGATAACGTACGGTCAGACAGAAGCGTCCCCCGCTTGCACGATGACAACAACGGACGAAACGCTCGAACACCGAGTAAATTCGGTAGGTCGCTCGATGCCCTGCGTTGAAACAAAGATCGTCGATCCCGAAACGGGCGAAACGCTCGGTCCGGGAAAGAACGGTGAATTCTGTGCAAGAGGCTACAATATAATGAAGGGCTATTACAAAATGCCCGAAGCGACCGCCCAGGCAATAGACAAGGACGGCTGGCTTCACACAGGCGACCTTGCGTGCGTTGACGAAAACGGATATTACAAGATCACGGGCCGTATAAAGGATATGATAATCCGCGGAGGCGAAAACATTTACCCCAAAGAAATAGAAGATTTCATATACACACACGAGAAAGTCAAGGACGTACAGGTAGTCGGTGCACCGAGCGTTCAGTACGGTGAGGAAATATGCGCTTTCGTTATTCCCAAGGATGACACGGAGCTCACGGTCGATGAAATAAAAGAGTACGTAAAAGCAAATATGGCACGTCACAAAGTTCCGAAATATATCATTATCATTAATGAATTTCCTATGACGGCAAGCGGAAAGATACAGAAGTTCAAGCTCCGTGAAATGGCTGTCGATATGCTCAAGCTGCACGACGCGGCTTCCGTCGAAACTGCATAAAGAAAGGACAATAAAAATGAAACTAAGTTTTTCAACACTCGGCTGTCCCGATTGGACGTGGGGCGAAATACTGTCAATCTCGAGAGACCTCGGATTTGAAGGCATCGAAATAAGAGGAATCATGCGCGAGATGTTCCCTCCGAGAATAAAAATATTTTCAGATGAAAACATAGAAAAAACGAAAGCCGAGCTTAAAGCGGCAAATCTTGAAATACCGATTCTCACGTCGGGTGCTTATATGTCGGATCCTTCACAGATCCCGCTTGCCGAATTTGAAGTTCTTGCATACGCACAGCTTGCACAAAAACTCGGTGTCAAATACGTTCGCGTTATGGGTGAAAACACACCCGGACCGGAAGTTGACTGCGACCTTTACGACCTTGCCGCAGAATACGACAAGATCTGCGATATGTTGGCACCTATGAAAGTCACTCCCCTTTTGGAAACGAACGGTATGCTTGCATCTTCTCTTAAAATGTCACAGCTTATGCAGAACGTGAAAAGTGAAAACAAAGGCGTTCTTTGGGACGTAAACCACACGTGCCGTTACTTTGACGAAACACCCGAGTTTACGCTCCGTAATATCGGAAAGTATGTCAAGCACGTTCACATAAAAGATTCCGTAAAATCGCCAAACGGCATAAAATATATGCTTATGGGCTACGGCGATCTTCCCGTAAAGGAAGCCGTAACAGCACTTGAAAATATCGGATACGACGGATATTTCTCATACGAATGGGTAAAACGCTGGGTTCCCGAGCTTGAAGCTTCGGGCATAGCCTTCCACACGTATATGTCGTATATGCGTTCGCTTTAAGGAGCAAAAAGTGTATAAAATTTTTGATATCCACACACACATTTATCCCGATGCAATATCCGAAAGAGCCGTCGTTGCTCTCGGTAATTTTTACGATTTCGTGCCGCAAGGCAAGGGACGTTACGACGATATGACGAAGCAGGATAAAGAGTACAACGTTTCGGGATTTCTCGTTTTTTCCGTTGCAACGAACGGTCACCAGGTACACCGAGTAAACGAATTTCTTGCAAAAACAGCGCAGGCAGCAAACGCCGACGGCTTCAAGACTGTCGCTTTCGGCGGTCTGCATCAGGACTGCGAGGATATGAAAGCCGAAATAGACTACGCACTTTCTTTGGGGCTTAAAGGCATAAAAATACACCCCGATATACAAGGCATAGATATTGACGACAAGCGTCTTTATCCGCTTTACGAAGAAGCGCAGGATAAGTTTCCCATCTATTTCCACATAGGCGACAACCGTCCGCAGTATCAGTTTTCAAAACCGAAAAAGTTAAGAAAGATACTTGACGAATTTCCGAAATTGAAAGTCGTTGCCGCACACCTCGGCGGATATATGACGTCGGAGGAAGGCGTTGAATATTTAAGCGGCCACGAAAACGTCTGGTACGATACGTCCTCGGCACTTTGGGCAATGTCCCCCGAAAAAGCCGAATATCTTATCGGCAAATTCGGTTCTGAAAAAGTAATGTTCGGAACGGATTACCCCGTTATGTGTCCTTGCGACGAGCTTGAGCTTTTCTTCAAAATAAAGCTTTCGGAAAAGCAAAGAGAAGATATTCTCTATAATAACGCAATAAACTTCTTGAATTTAAAATAACATAAAAAGCCTCAAAGCGAAACGACTTTGAGGCTTTTGAATTAATTACAGTTCTTCACCATTTACGGAAGGAGAAAGAAAATATTTGACTCTTTCTTTAAAAATTCTTGATCCGACGGCTTTCTTTGCACTTTTCACTATAGCCGAATCCGTCGCTTCGTCCGTTATGGTCTTCATCGTCTGTATAACGAATTTATGTCCCGGCAATTCCTCTGCCTTTATCCTTATTCCGTCAGGATAAAAATAAGTTTTGATATATCGTAAATTTGAAAGCTCAAGAAATGCAACACTCAGCTTCAAAACAGGTACATCCTCTTCGTCGAGCGTTAATTCTCCGTAGCAGGAGATACGGTATTCATCCTTCCCGATCTTAACAACGCTTTCAACACTTTTTTCATATCCTGCATAAAAAGAATACTTGCAGTCGTCCTCTGTGATTTTTATACAGCATCCGTCTTCGTTAAATTCGTAACGTATCTTCTTTATTCCCGGTCTGAAATTATTGTGTATCGCCTGGCACATTGTCGGTAAAAGGCTTACGCCGCGGCGTTCATCATCATACAAAGACACCGTTTTTACGCAGTTACCGAGTAACGCCTTACCGTCACTTCGGCATTTCCCTAAAAGGAGTCTGCCGTGCTGATGTTCACCGTTATAAAGGCATTTTTCGTGTTTTCGAAGCTTATCAAGCTTCTCTTTATTTTCTTCAAGTGCGTTTTTGGGAATATAATTTTTACCGAAATATTTTTTTACGATCGGGTAAATATCGCTTCGTTGAAAAACATCGGAATTGTATCCCGTAGTCAAAACAAGCATACGATTCTTTTTGAATATGTGCAGATTGCGTCCGAACATACCGTTAAACAACACCTCATCTTCTTCGGGATCTACCCACATATGGTATCCGTAATCGTATTTTCCTGTTATCGACGGTGTTTTTATCTGTACCTTTGTGGCTTCTTTTATCCATTCATAGGGAATAATACACTTATTCTTCCACATACCGTTTTGAAGTATGAGTGTTCCGAATTTTAAAACGTCCTCCGGAAGCATATAAAGTCCCCATCCGCCTTTTTCTATTCCTTCAGGACTTTTTTCCCAATAATAAGAGGTGATCCCGAGTGGCGAAAACAGTCTTGCGGAAAGATAGTCGCAAAGACTTTGTCCTGTGATCTTAACAACGGCGGCGGCAAGCATATAGGAATTCATACTGTTATACTGAAACGACGTTCCCGGGCGGAACTTTTGAATAGACGACATAAACTGTGCTGTCCAGTTTTTATCCGTAACGGAGTTTATTTCGTTAAACTGTACGCCCGTACTCATTGTGAGAAGATGGCGTATTGTTATTTTTGCCCCCGTCAACTTTCCGATAACTCCGATTTCCGATGAAAATATCTCACCGAGCTTTGTATCAAGCGTAAGCTTCCCTTCCGATATAAGCAGTCCTATCGCCAGTGACGTAACAGACTTACTCAGCGAATGAAATACGCTTTTGATATTCAACGTATACGGATAAAATTCACCTTTTGAAATGATTTTATCTCCACGTGCTATAAGCAGTCCTTGAAATCTTAATGATTTTTTATTTTCAAGTTCTTTATAAAATTCGTTTATACGGTCACTGTCAACGCCGACACTTTCAGGGGATGCGAACGGTAAAGGATCTGACGGGCTTTCAATATCAAATGCGGGCTTTCCTTCTGTTTTGCTAACGCGTGCCGTTACTTTTTCCATTCTCGTAAGATATGCGCCGAGCATACGTGTGCTGCTTACGTTTTTCCTGTCCACAATTACCCTCCTCGTTTATAAAATCACCGTTTCTACGCATAATATTATACAGTGTGTTTTTTCAAATTCAATACACACCTTGTTACTTGACATAAAACATTTTATGATGTATAATCTATTTGTATATTTATAATTTATAATTAAAATTTACGGAGACATTAAATTGAAAGCAAAAAAAGATGTTTCACTTATAATAAATCCCCGCGCAGGCGCTTCTCATTCAAACGAATATGCTGTAAGTATAAACTCACTTTTAACAGAGCGCGGATATAATACAAACACGTATTTTACTGAATTTCAAGGCCATGCAACGCAGCTTGCAAAAGAACTTTCTTCAAAAAGCGACTTCATCGTTTGCTGCGGCGGCGACGGCACACTTAACGAAACCGTATGTGGTATTATAGAATCGGGTCTGAATATTCCTTTGGGATATATCCCCGCAGGCACAACGAACGATTTTGCAAAAACTCTCAAACTGTCAAAAAATCTGACAGACGCTGTGAATACAATAACGGAAGAAAATGCCGTTTCACTCGACATAGGCTTTATCGACGATAAAAAACCTTTCGTATACGTTGCATCATTTGGGCTTTTTGCAAACGTTTCTTACGATACACCGCAAGAGACAAAAAACAAATACGGTCATGCAGCTTATATCATCGACGGTATCAAGTCGCTTTCCGATATAAAATCACACAAAGCCAAAATTACGGCTGACGGCACTGTTTACGAAGGAAGCTTTATATTCGGTTCTGTGACAAATTCTCTTTCTTTGGGTGGAATAATGAACTTCAAGGCATCCGACGTTACGTTAAACGACGGTAAATTTGAGCTTTTGCTCATAAAAACACCCGAAAGCATAACACAGATCGGCAACATCGTTGTCAGTATGATCAACCAACAGTTCAACGCAAAGGAGATATTTTTCACTCACGCATCAGAAATATTGTTTGAATTTGAATCTCCCGTGGCATTCACCTCCGACGGCGAGTATGCCGGAACGTATGAAAAAATAAAAACAACAAATTCAAAAGGCAGGCTCAGCCTGTATATAAAGAAATGAAATTTTTAAAATCACTGTTCCTCACTTTTGCAATATCTCTGCTTATGTTGCTATGTGTATCGGCAAATGAGCCATCATCGCTCAAAGCAACGAAAAATGCCATAGAATCAGCAGATTTCACAGTCAACATCCAAAGCATCAACACAATAGAAGAAGTAAAGGAACATCTTAACCGATACGTTTCCTGTTTTGCGGAAAACGGTGTAGAAATATTCGGAATTGATATCATATCGTTTGAACCCGCTATATCCGACACAAAAGACGGAGACTTTTCGTTCACTGCTGAGCTCTTATGTGAAAACTATCGGATAACAACAAAAAAAATTGACGGAATCATTGTAAGCAAACCTGTTTCCATCACTTTGTCATCATCAAACAACACCATTTCCGAAGGTGAAAGCTGCACGTTAAATGCAAATATTGTAAACCATAGCGGAGAAGATATTGTTTGGTTTGAAAGTACAAGCAAAAACAAAGCAGGAAACGTACTGAAAGAAACGTCGGATACCTTGACGGTGTCACCTTCATCGGGTACAAAATATTATTATTGCACCTCAAACGGGGCAATGAGTAATACGGTTGCTGTCAACGTAACAGAACCGTTTGTTTCAGTAACCGATATCACGCTTGAAGATTTTCCGTTTGTTTGCGGTGTTTCATCCGAATTCAAAGCTGTTGTTTTACCCGAAAATTCAACTGAAAGCACAATAATATGGAAGATTATATCAGGCGATGCTTTTATATCGTTAAATAAAATAACAGCAAAGCAAAGCGGTATAATAACTGTTGAAGCACGTGTAAAAGAAGGCGGCAAGGATGGTAATGACTTTATAAAGCTCTTTGAGTTATATGCCGAAGAAAACAACGACCCTTCTATGCAGATAAGCTGGGATGCGTATCCCATATCACCAAAAGTAATAACATCAGTTTCGTTTGTATCAAACAGCAAAAAGAACGTTCAGATAACAACCCTTTCCGATATAACAGCAAACAAGGCTCTGGACGATGCAAATATACATGCAAAGACGATCATCGCAACAGCTCATATCGTAAGCGAAGAACTTTCAGATGTAACATCCGTAAAGCTTCAATTTGAAGGCAAGTACGCAAACAAGCAGGTGAGTGTTGTAGCACTTGACAGAGAAGGCAATATCACACACGCAGATGCTACAATATCCGACAAGGCGATACTTGATGTTCCTGCAGGTAACATATCATATATAATTGCAACGCAAAATACAAACTCGTTTAATCTTTCGTTTTTGTTTATGCTTGTTCCTATCTTACCGATAGCACTGATACCCGTTTTCATACGCATATCCAAAAAAGACTGATTTTAATGAAAATTTTTCCTGTAATATTTTGAATTTTACGTGTAACAATAATATCGGAAGCTGAAAGACGCTTCCTTAATGATAGCGAGTGCCGATGGGCACCGTATCAAACGTAAAATAACAGATTATATTACAAGGAGATTTAAAATGTCTAATAAGAAACTCGTTCCCGAAGCTAAGGAAGCACTCGATAAATTCAAGATGGAAGCCGCAAACGAAGTAGGCGTTAACCTCAAGCAGGGTTACAACGGCGAACTCACATCAAAGCAGGCAGGTTCTGTCGGCGGTCAGATGGTAAAGAAGATGGTTGAATCCTACGAAAATTCCATCAAGACAAACAAATAATCAAGCTTTTAAAAACGCTGTCACAAATTTCGTGACAGCGTTTTGCTTTACGTTTTATTTTTTCTTTATGACAGGAAGCTCTGTCATACGAAGCTTTGCACAAGCGTAAGGTATGAGCATCATATCTTTTTCTTCGCCGAGCGCTTTTCTTTCATTCGGCTTATATGCACTTACTGTGTTATATCCTATTTCGTAACCCCAATTTATGGGAACAACTTTTGTTTTTATACCTATTCTCGGATTTTTTGATGAGAACGGAACATCGTCACCGTCAAGGCAGACTACTTCAAACGGAACGTTTCCGTCTTTATCAGCAGATAGTCCGTAATTCCACTCAGACTTCGGATAAAGCTCATAATCGCAGTACGGGAACTTTCTTTCAACTCCGTTTTCTTCGTATTCATACATTTTGTATTCTATATCAATCGGCAACGAGAACACGAGATTTCCGTACTTTACAGCCTTGAGATTGTAAGGACGTGATATGAAATGAGGTGTATCCTCAAATACTATATTTATTTCCTCCTCACCTTCCCAGACCTTGCTTACAGTATAGTATTTTTTGTTTTCAATTCTTTTGCCGTTTACTGTAAAGGCTTTAGAAAATGCGGGAATTCTTATCTTGAATTCAAAAGCTACGGGCTTATCGGTCTTGATCTTATAAGTACAGTTCATTCTGAAGGGGAATTCCGTGTCTGCCGTAATGCTTACACCTGTTCCCTTTATCTCTGTATCAAGCTGTGACGGTGCAATATATGCTGCAAGTATTCCCTTTTTGCTCTTTAAGAAAATATTTCTTGCAAACTTAGGCCAGCCCTGGTTAAAATTTGCCGTACAGCATCCGAAGTTGGGTTCAAGTCCGAAAAGATGTGCGCTTCCGTTATTGTTACCGAATATAGGCTTACCGGGAATTTTGACGCAAGCTATTTGGTTTGCCATTTGGTCATACTGATGCGTCCACATATCGTCAAGGAACGTAGCACAAAGTGCGTTGGAATAGATCATATCAAGTCTTTCAGCCCAAATCGCTTTACCTGTTATCTTATACAATTCCTCGCAGGTAAACATAAGTTCAACGACTGCACAAAGCTCCGTACCTCTGTTGTTATTTACACCGCCGAGAGATTCGTCACCTGTGAAAATGCCGACAGCCGTTCCGTTATATTTTTCAAGTATCTCCCAAAGCTTTTCTGCTCTGCCCGTATACTTTTCGCCGAAAAGCTTACAAGATACCGCTTCAAATTTCAGCATCATACAGATGTTTACAATGTGCGTACACATCTGCCAATTATGTATTGGGTGCTTCCAATGCTCGGAAAGCTCCTCGGGGACTATTCCCTGTTCTCTGAGCATTTCTCCAAGCTCTGTTATCCACTCGTCATCGTATTTTTCTTTAAGGTAAATAAGAGATATAAATCCTTCGTACCAGCGGTTTTTGCCCCAGGAAAACAGCTTTACGGTACCGTTTTTCATATATCCGTGCAAGCACTTCAAAGCACGGTAAAGTGCGTCTTCCGCCTTTTGGCTTCCCGTCATTTCGCAATATACGGAAAGTGCTTTACAGATAAGAAGATACGCCCACGCATCGTATGCAGGTATATGTTCTTCTTCGCAAGGGCAGATCCAGCCGTCTTCACGCTGACGGTCGATTATCGTGTTGACGAACATATCCGCATCTTTTATTCTTTCTTCATCACCGAGCAGATACGCAAGCGGTATAAAACCGTCAAGCCAATACGGTGCTTTTTCCCAGCCGTCACCGTCGCCGCCTATCCATTTGGTGTTTTTTACATCGCCCCACATCTTATGAAGATTTCCCGAAAGACCGTCTGCCTGTATTTCGAGCTGACGGCGCAGCCACCCCGTGGGTTTAAGCTGTGCTCCTTTGAAGATCTGATACATACTTTTTCTCCTTTTATGAATTATATTTGCACATCGCCCCATCAACATCACCCTTCATAATAAGCGAAAGAGATGCGTATACGTTATCGAAAAGCGAAGGCATTTTTTTCATATCTTCCTTTGTAAAATTGCCCAAAACAAAATCAACGAGATCAAAATCGGGATGCGGCTTTTTACCGACACCGAGCTTTATTCTGGGATAATTATCACTTTTAAGCTGTTCCGTTATGCTCTTCATGCCGTTATGACCGCCCGACGAGCCTTTCCGTCTTATACGCATCTGTCCTACGTCGAGATTGATATCATCAACGAGAACGATAACATTTTCACACGGGACCTTGTAAAAATCGACAGCCTGCTTTACCGCCTCTCCCGAAGAGTTCATAAACGTTTGCGGCTTCATAAACATAACCTTAAAGCCTGCAAATTCAACAATATCATAATTTGACTTAAACTTTATTTTTTTAAATTCAAACCCTTCCTTATCGGCGATATAATCACCGCAAAGAAAACCCATATTATGTCTTGTCGTGGTATATTTATCCCCCGGATTTCCAAGGCAAACAACTATATAATCAACACCGCCTGAGCGGTTTTTAAGTCCGAACATACAAACCTCCCAATATAACTTGAAATATTATACAACACACACAAAAATAAATCAAGCGTAAACGTTAATTATATTAAAAAATAATTATTTTACAATGAAACACTTGCATTTATCCGTGTTTTGTTATATAATTACAGTGTGTGTCATTGTACGTTGATATTTGATCCGAAAAAGGGTAAAATACAACATATACAACCGATAACAAAAAGGATGATAATTATGGATTTTATCAAAGACACAACAGAATATATTTTTTTGGAAAATACCCCGAAAGTATCCGACGTAATATTTTTACCGGGATCATCCAACCCGCTTTTACCAAAGCACGCGGCAACGCTTTACAACGGCGGTTTTGCTCCTTACGTCATACCGTCGGGCAAGTATTCAATAACCAAAGGCCGGTACGTTCCGTCATTTTCAGGTTTTTACACTGACGGTGTCATGTACGACACCGAATGTGATATGTACACTGACGTTCTTTTAAAAAACGGCGTGCCGTGTGATGCGATCATCGGTGAATACGAAGCGCAGTACACTTATCAGAATGCTTTTTTCACAAAGAAGCTTTGCGAAGAAAAAGGCATTAGAACTAACCGTGCAATACTCGTCTGCCACGCATTCCACGCAAGACGTGCGTATACGTATTACAAATGGGCTTTTCCCGAATGTGATATTTGTGTGTGCCCCGTCGTCACCTCTGAGATAAGCCGTGATAATTGGTACAAGACGGAAAAGGGCAGGAAACGTGTAATGGGTGAGCTTTCACGTATCGGTGAACAAATGGACGAATACGCAGAATACGCAAATTCAAAAAACATCATAAAGTAAATATTTTCAGGAAGGAATTTATATATTATGAAATACTGCAGTACAAGAGGAAACAGCGAACTTGTTTCAGGCGCATATGCGATAAAAAAAGGAATCGCACCCGACGGCGGACTTTATATGCCGACGGAAATTCCCACACTCACAGCTGAAGATATCACAGCACTTTGCGAAATGGATTACGCTCACAGAGCTGCCGATATACTTTACAGATTTTTAGACGACTACAACAAGGACGAGCTTCTTGAAGACTGTATCGCAGCGTACAGCGAAGCAAACTTCCCCGGCGGTGCCGCTCCTTTGCACAAGCTTGACGAAGGCGGCTACGTGCTTGAGCTTTTCCACGGTCCTACGTGTGCGTTCAAGGATATGGCACTTCAGATAATGCCGAGACTTCTTTCACGTGCTTTAAAAATGACAGGAGAAGACAAAACAGCCCTCATTCTCGTTGCAACGTCCGGTGATACGGGCAAGGCGGCTCTCGAAGGCTACCGTGACGTACCCGGCATTGCTATAAAAGTATTCTATCCCGTACACGGTGTAAGCAAGGTACAGAAGCTTCAGATGGCAACGCAGGAAGGCGCAAACGTATCCGTTTGCGCTATCGAAGGAAACTTTGACGATGCGCAGAACGGCGTTAAGAAAATATTCTCCGATGCTGAAATAAACAAACAGCTCAACGACGGCGGATACATACTCACAAGTGCAAACTCCATAAACTGGGGACGTCTTGCACCTCAGGTAGTTTACTACATTTCCGCATACTGCGACCTTCTCAAAGCAGGCGATATAAAAGCAGGACAGGCGATAAACTTTACCGTTCCCACGGGTAACTTCGGTAATATTTTTGCAGCATATATTGCAAAGCAGATGGGACTTCCCATTAACAAGCTCATCTGTGCATCAAACAGAAACAACATCCTTACAGACTTTTTGCAGACAGGCGTTTACGACAGAAGAAGAAAATTCTATCAGACAATGTCCCCCTCAATGGATATTCTTATATCCAGCAACCTTGAAAGACTTTTGTATCTTATATGCGGTGCTGAAAAGACAGCCGAATATATGAACAGACTCAACACTATAGGCAAATACAAGATCGAGCTTGACGAGCTCAACAAGATAAAAGCAACCTTCATGGGTATGCACGCAAACGAAGCTCACACGCTTGATGAAATAGGTTTCGTTTACGAACACGCACAGTATCTTTCCGACACGCACACAGGTGTTGCTCTTTACTGTGCAAGTAAATTCCGTTACTACAGCGATGACGTTATGGTAACGGTAAGCACGGCAAGTCCTTACAAATTTGCCAAAGACGTTCTTACAGCCGTAGGCGGCGAATGTGACGGTGACGAATTTGCTCCCCTTTACAAGCTTAACGAGATAACAGGCGTTGAGATACCCGCGCCGCTTGCATCCCTCAAAGAAAAAACAGTTCGCTTCACCGACGTTATCGACCCCGACAAAATGGCGGAAGAAACACTTAAAATACTCGCATAAATCATTTGGAGAACAAAATGGGAAAGAAGATAAAAGACGAAAGAATAGATTTACTGTTTGAAGGTATATTAAGTCTTAAATCTATTGACGAATGCTACGATTTTTTTGAAGATCTCTGCACCGTTGCGGAAATACAGGAAATGTCCAAAAGACTGATCGCCGCAAGAATGCTCTACAACAATTCCGTATACACGGAAGTATCGGAGCAGACGGGTCTTTCCACAGCGACGATAAGCCGTGTCAACCGTTGCCTTAAATACGGCACGGACGGATACATAACCGTTCTGGAAAGACTTGAAAAAAAGTCGTAAGGAGGCTTTATGCACGGTCAGTATGAAGTGATATCCGAAATATACGACGAGCTTTCGGGTGTCGATACCGACAAATGGGCATCGTACATAGACGGCATTATAAAAAAATACGCACCGACAGCTTCGCTCGTTCTCGATGCGGCTTGCGGCACGGGAAAGCTTACGTCAAAGCTCTCGGATATGGGATACGATATGATAGGGCTCGATATATCGTATGAAATGCTGTCGATAGCACGTCAAAGATGTCAGCCGAACGTCTTACTTCTCAATCAGGATATGTGTGATTTTGAGCTTTATGGGACTGTGGGCGCTGTGATATCTTGCCTTGACAGCGTAAATTATTTAAACGGTGAAGAATTAAAAAAATTCTTTTTATGCTGTCAGCTGTATCTCGATCCCGACGGACTTCTGATATTTGATGCAAACACACAGTACAAGTTTGAAAACGTGTACGCAGATAACGATTTTATTCTTGAAAGCGATGATTCGTCAAACCTGCTTGCGTGGAGCTGTAACTACAACCGTCAGACACAGCAGTGCCTTTTCTCGCTCTCACTGTTTTCAAAAAACGAAGACGGAACGTACACGCGTGAAGACGAACAGCAAACGGAATACTGTCACAGCGATGAGTTTATCAAAAAAACGCTTGAAGAATGTAACTTCACTCTGATCGGCACTTTCGGTGAGCTTTCCTCTTCTTCCCCGGAAAAATCATCACATCGCATACACTATGTTTGCCGTGCAATGCACGAAAAGCAAGGTGTTTAAAGAAAGGAACAGCAAAACTATGGGTTCTTCTATCTTACGTGCCATGACACGTTGCGGACAAGCACGTATTATGGTAATAAATTCAAAAGATATAGTAAATAAAATGATATCCTATCACCACACTTCCCCGACGGCTACCGCTACACTCGGAAGAGTTATGACGGGAGCATCGCTTATGGGATGTATGCTCAAGGACAAGGGAAACAGCATCACCCTCACCTTCAGAGGCAATGGTCCTGCGGGAATGGTTATGGCAGTTTCCGACTATTCGGGAAACGTAAAGGGTTGTATACAAAATCCCGCAGTTGATCTTCATTTGAAAAAGAACGGAAAGCTTGATGTTTCGGGCGCTATCGGTTCGGGTGTTATGCAGGTGGTCAAGGATATCGGGCTCAACGAGCCTTATATCGGCATATCCGAAATAAAAAGCGGTGAAGTTGCCGAAGATATAACGTCATATTTTGCAGAAAGTGAGCAGATCCCTACCCTGCTTGCTCTCGGTGTTCTCGTTGATACGGATCTTTCCTGCAAGGCGGCAGGCGGTGTTATAATCCAGCTTTTGCCCGGTGCAGGAGATGAAATAATCGAAAAGCTTGAAAATAACGCTTCTATGCTTTCAAACGTGTCGAAGCTGTTTGACGAGGGTATGAGCAACGAGCAAATACTTGATCTCGCTCTGTCCGGTATTGAATACGACTTGTTCGATGAGATCGACGTGGGCTACGTATGTGACTGTTCTCTTGAAAGAACGGAACGCGCCGTTATTTCCATCGGCAGAAAAGAGCTTGAAGATATATACAAAACCCAGGACAAGATCGAAGTAACTTGCCGATTCTGCGATAAAAAATACTATTTTGAAAAAGATTATATATTTGAAAGGATCGTAGACGATGAATGAAGAAATATACTCAATTCCACTGTCTAACGTAATCAAAGAATTTTCTCTTGAGCAAATATTCCTGCCCGACAACTACGAATCTATCGTCGTAACGAGAAGTGACTTGAATCGTCCCGGACTCAAGCTTTCGGGATTTGATAATCTTTTCGATGCAAGAAGAATACAGCTTATCGGAAGAGTCGAATATGAATACATTCAAAGCCTTCCCGAAGAAAAAAGAATACCTGCATTTGAAAACGTAATAAAAGAAAATCCCGTTGCCGTTGTGTTTACGACCGATCTGCCGATTGAAGATGCACAGATCGAGCTTTGCAAAAAGTACGGCGTACCGCTTTTGCGTACGCACAATCACACCTCGGCGTTTATGTCCGCACTTATCGCATCGCTCAACGTATCCCTTGCCCCCCGTGTAACGCGTCACGGCGTATTTGTTGAAGTATACGGCGAAGGAATACTCATTCTCGGTGACAGCGGAGTCGGAAAAAGTGAGACCGCTATTGAACTTGTAAAAAGAGGTCACCGACTCATCGCAGACGATGCAGTTGAAATAAAGCGTGTTTCCGCCATTTCCCTCGTCGGTACGGCACCCGAAATAATCCGTCACTACATTGAGCTTCGCGGCATCGGAATCGTTGACGTACGCCGAATATTCGGTATGGGTTCTGTCAAGATGTCAGAAAAGATCGACCTCATTATAAAGCTTGAACCCTGGGTTCAGGGCAAAATGTACGACCGGTTCGGGCTTGAATCCGAATATACGGATATTTTGGGAATAGATGTTCCGTCGATCACCATCCCCGTAAGACCCGGACGAAACTTAGCTGTCATAATCGAAATTGCCGCAATGAATCACAGACAGAAGAAAATGGGCTTCAACACGGCAGTGGAATTCAACAAAAAGCTTATGGGACAGTTCAACGACGAAGACAGATAAAATCAAAGGACGAACGAAAACCGTTCGTCCTTCTTTTTGATGCCTTAAGGTGTGGAGCCCCAAAAATTTAAAAGATTGCAAAGCGACAAAAAAGCCTCCCTTGTGCAAAGGGAGGTGGATTTTGCGAAGCAAAAGACGGAGGGATTGTGATTGTGTGAGTTCCCCTCGGCCAGCATTGCTGACAACAAACACCCGTTTACGGGTTACAGTGCGTGTGATGCGATAATATTTTTTCGGTGCCTCTTTAGGGGGTAAGCCGGTAATAGCCCCTTATAGGGCTGTGCAAGTCACTGGTTGAACCGGTGGTCTTGACTTATTATACAAATATTACTTATAAGAAAATACCCGACCTTCAAGGAAGATCGGGTATATTTTATTAACCTGTGATACCTGAACGCTCGATACCCTGGATAAGATATCTCTGGCAGAACAGGAACAATATAACGAGGGGAAGGATAATCATAAGTCCGCAAGTATTTCTTATTGCCGCATTATAAAGACTGGAAGCAGCAAACGTAATATCAAGTGACTTAGGTACTGCGATGATACTCTTCATCAGATAAATATCAGTCTTTGTGAAGAACAAGCCCGTGTAGAAGCTGTCAGTCCACTGCCATGAGAATGCGAAAAGGAATATCGTTATCATCATAGGCACGGAAAGCGGAATGATTATCTGGAAGAATGTACGCATAACACCTGAACCGTCAACATACGCTGATTCTTCAAGCTCGTCGGGAACGCCCTTGTAGAACTGTCTCATCATAAATATGTAAAGACCGTTCTTGAACGCAAGACCCGTAAGTGAAAGAAGTATAAGCGGTGTGAACTGGTTCGTCAAGTTCAAATACGTAACTCCGCCCGTTACGTCAACAGAGTTGATAACACCGCCGCCAAGGAAGTTGATAATTCCGAGAACATCGAAATATCTGAACTTCATAAACATAGCGAGCTGGAGCGTCTGGTGAGGAACGACCATGGAGAATACGACGAGTAAGAACAGAAGTCCGTTACCCTTAAACTTGAATTTTGCAAATCCGTATCCGATAACCGAACATACGAACGTCTGCAAAACAGCGCACGAGAGTGAAAGAAGAGTTGTATTAAGTACAGCCTTAAGGTAATGGTTCTCGAGGAATATGTACTTATACTGGTCAAACGTGGGATACTTAGGTATCAATTTAACCGTCGCATCGACGAAGTCATCCGGTGACATAAACGAGGATGCTATCTTTGCAAAGAAGGGGAACAGAATAACGTACGATATACCGATAAGAAGAACGTATCTGAACAAAGCCCAAACGAATTTCTTAAGGAAGAACATCGAAAGATATTTTGCCTTCATTCTCTGCCAGAACGGGGTTCTGTCAAAATCAACTTTTACAGTGTCTTTTGCCTGTCTTTTTGTTTTTACACTTGCATCAGCATTCATTTAATACACCCCCTTAATCTCTTCTCTGGTAGAATACGTAAGCTGAAAGTATACCGGAAACAACAGCGATTATCAAAATTACCACAAGGAAGTACATCCAAGCCATTGCGGAAGAAAGAACGTCACCGTCTGTTTTGCTGTATACGTCGTTAATGTAAGACATAACCGTATTCGTTGAAGATGTAAATGCGTCGATAATTGTATAAATTGCATTTGTCAGGATCATCGGGCTTATCATCGGGAATGTTATCTTCCAGAATGTTTCCCAAGCGGATGCGCCTTCTATTTCACAAGACTCGTAAATAGCCGGTGAAATTGACTGAAGACCTGCAAGGAATATAAGCAACTGAACACCTGAACGGTTGACGATGTTATAAATGTTATTGATAGCATTTACAACGTAGTCAACGAGCTGTGTACCAACCTTCATACTTGAGAACAAGTATTTGAAGTCCATCGCCGAAACGATCTCAGATACACCTGTGCTTTGTGCTCCTGTACTGATACCTTCATCAGTATTCTGCATGTAGGAGAGCAACTCGTTGCCCGAGTCGATCTTTGCAACAAGACCTGTTGAAAGAACGACGGGTACGAAGAATATTGCACGGAATGCCGCACGGCCGACCATCTTCTGGTTAAGAAGTACCGCCATAAACAGCGAGAATATTATGATACAAGGAATATCAAGGAACAACTGCTGTATACCTGTTGTAAGCACCTGAACATAAGTTGTATCAACGAACAATGCTTCACGGTAGTTATCAAGACCTACAAACATAAGCTGATATCCGTCAGCACCGTGTTTGATGTTAGTAAAGCTGTACAGAATGGAGTCGTATACTATCGGCAAATACATTGCGATAAGACCTATAATAAAGGGGAGTACAAATATATAACCGGCTCTCGCTTTTCTTCTGTCAAGCGATGCTTTGCTGCGTTTTTTCTTAGGTGCAGCTTTTACCGGGGTTTCTGCTGCTTTATTCATTAGCCTTCTCCTCCTTCTGTGAATGTGATGAAGCTGAGAGCTTCTATTTCCTGACCGTCAACGCTTACCTTGAAGTTGTTGTAGTTAAGTATGAATACTTTACCGCCTTCATACGTAACCTTAACGATCTTACCGTTGTCAACTACGTTTTCAAGAGCGATCTGCTCTTCGGGTGTAAGTTTGTCTTCTTCCTCTTCTTCGGGAACGTCTTCGGCAGGAGCATCAGTTTCGCCGTCTGTCGTTGCATCTTCTTCGGGAAGTGTTTCGTCAGATGATTCAACGTCTGCTGTCGTATCATTTGCCGTTTCATCAGTTGAAGTTGTTACGTCAGCCTCTGTTTCGGAATCAACAGTTTCGCTTTCTGTAGAAGGTGCCGTAGTTTCAGACTCTTCTGCACGAAGCTTATCTGCCAAAGCCTGCTGATATTCTTCTTCTGTAAGAACGCGTATACCTGAGATAAATTCGTGATCTATGATGAGCTTATCCTGAACGTCGCAAAGTGCACCGTTAAGTTTTTCGTAGCTTTCAACAAGACCTTCGAACCAAGTATCAAAGTTTACGGAATAATATTTCTGAAGTATCGTATCTTCCTTGAGCTTGTTTGTATTCTGGTAGCAGAGTATGAAATACATAGAAGAACCGTTTTCGATAGACTTCAATATTTCGTAATCTATATCGCCCGCCATATTCAAAGCAGAGCCTGTGAAGTTAACGTATCCGTGGAGAACCATTCCCATGAAAGGAATAGCATTACTTGACTTCAGATATTGGCTGGAATCAAGCGGAATGTTAAGAATGTAATCAACGTAAGGAAGAACGTAAGAGTTGCCGCCGCTTACCATAACGCTTGAATAATCATTCTTCATTTTAGCAAGGAGATCTGTTACAAATTCCTTACTGTCTTCTCTGTTATAAGGATCATCCTCGTCGAAGTCTGAGTTAAGATCCGAACCAAGTGTGGAAACAGATATGCCCGTGGGCTTCGTTTCTGTAAGATCCTTCACCATTTTGTCATAGAAATACTCAAATACCGAGGGAGAAATGGGGTTGTAGCCCGTCTTGTAATATTCCTGGAAAGCAGGGTCGTACTGACGCTGTGAAGGATATCTTCCATCCATCGTCTTTACTGCATGCTTCTTATAGTTGAAGCCGTCGAACGTGGAAACGCTCTGTAAGTATGAGAATTCAAATTCGGGATATATTCCAATATCCTTCTCGTGTGCAAACGCCATAATATCTTCAAAGCCCTTAGAGCCGCCAACCTTCTTTTCCCACTTTACTTTGTTGGGAACCGTAGAGTTGACACCGCCGTTAGCATAACCCGTAAGCTTAAAGTTGATATTTGTTATCTCTTTTTCAGCCAATTTACCGTACATAGTTTCGATATCATCAAATGTAGTAAGCGGAACTTTTACGGTTACAGGAATACTGAATATCTTTTCTGTTGAAAGGATAACACCCATCGTTTCGATACAAAGCGGGATATCATCTTTGATGTCTTCAGCTGTCAATCTCGTGATTACACCTGTAGATTCAAGATAATCTCTGCAAACATTTACCATACCCATATAGTCTGCGGGATAGTATTTGTAATTTTCATCCTCAACTTCAGCTGCTTTTGCTTCGTCTGTAAGCATTGTATACTTGATCACATAACTGCCTGTATACTTACGCTTTGAAGTTACCGTCCACATTGCGTTTGCACCTACACTCGTTGCGTCTGCAAGGTTGTAAGAGTCAGTAGGACGGGGATAGAATGCCGTCGAAACGGAGCTGTAATCATGAAGGACTCCACCGTGGTTAGTGGATATTTCAGCAAGTGCGTCACCTTCAAGAAGTATAGCGAAATAACCTCTGTCTTCTTCATACGTTGTCGTTTCCGTTACGGATTTCGAACTGATCGTATTGCCGTATCCGTCAACATATTCCATATCTTCAGGATATTCGCCGTTCGTCATTGTTACTGATTTTCCGTCTGCATCATAGAAAACTCCGCCTTCGGGATAAACATTTATCCATCCCTTGGATTCATCCTCTGCGATATATTTGACTATTTCTTTGCCATCAGCAAAATAATACTTCTTAAGTGGAACGTTTACTCTGTATGTTTCAGAATCAACATAATTTTCAACAACACCATAGACAGGAAGTCTCATGGGCTGACGGTGCTGAGGATCATCCGTATGGTATGCAAAGTCAGAGCCGTACATTTTTGCACTGAGCGAAAGCTGTGTTGTAACATCTTCAAATCTTGTGAGCGTTCCGCTTCCGTCAGGGATAAATGTATAACCGTCGTTACTCTTGCTGTTACCTGCACCAAAATAAGGAAGTATCGTTATCTTCTTCAATTTGTACGAAGACTCGTTGAAACGGATACCGTTTGCCGCAAGACGTGCGGTAAGTCCATCCTTATCAAGCGTATACTCAATCGACAAACGGAAAAGCGGAGGTGCCGTATCCGTTACGCTGTATTCAACCAGATCATGGTCTTCATCAAGCTTTTCGTAAGTATACTCAGGGCAATATTTCTTTATCTGCTCTTCGATCCAGTTATACTCTCTGTCCTTGGTATCATTTGAAAGAACGTAGATAGCATATTTTTTCGTGATCGGCCACTGGTTATACATTGCGTTAAGCGTTGTCTGTGTAACACCGGGAGCCGTAGGGTCTTTAAGCAAATAGTATGATGTAAATTTGTTCAAAAGCCAGCTTGAAACGCCTGCTTCTTTAAGCTTTGCAATTATATTCGTTTCAAAGCTTTCTTTTGTTATCTGACGCGGAACAAGCTTTCTTGTTTCCGTACGTCCTATAGCGTATTCAACTCTCAAACCGTTCTGAATATTCTTAACGATTATCTGGTCGCGGAGAGCCGCTTCCGTGTAGCTGTAATACGTCTGGTTCTTGGAGTTGTTTGTAAATTCGACGATTACCTGTGAAAGGAGCATTTCCTTTGTATCGGTAGAACCTGTCGTTGAACCGAGATCATAGGGGTTAGAGAACAGTACCTGACCTGTTCTTCTGTCCTTTACAGCGATCTCACCCGTTCTTGCGAAGGAATAGAGCTCGTAGTTATCGTTCTGAACACGAAGCGTCATAGACTTCAGTTTATCCTCAGGTGAATCGTACTCTACTCTCGTATAGTCGATAGCACCGGAAAGATCTTCTTCAGCATCTTCTCCGTCTTCTGTGTTTTCCTCGCCTTCGGTCGTACCTGTTTCAGTATCCTCTTCCTCGTCTGCGTATACGACAAACGTTGCGGTGAGAGTACCTACTATCATCATTATAGCAAGGAGTATTGATAAAAATCTTTTCAAAACCATTGTAATTTTTCCTCCCTTACTACATTCTGTACGAAATTTCGACCACGATACTCGTAACAAAGCTTATGATCTTCTGTATCAAGCTTGAGAAGAGGAGTGCAATAAACATTATTGCCGCCATACCTACTATCGTACTTATACTGATCACAAGGTTCTTTCCGAGTGAATAGTCATGCGTTATCATTGATCCGAAGAACACAAGCAAGCCTACCCAGATCCACATAAGTGACGTAATAAGCGTTACTATCTGTGCTTCGTTAAGTGTGAATATATTTGTCAAAAGTGTTGCAGGAACAAGCAAAAGCGGAATAGGTGCCAGCGCATACGAAGATGCTATAAAAATATCCTTGAAACTTCCTTCACCTTCGAAAAGTGTTGTAAGACACCAGTTCGCTACACACCAGAGAAGCAACGGAACAAGTATAGAAATGATCTGTCCGAAGATACTTGTATACGTTCCCTGCGGGTTAAAGAGATATGCAGTACCGATACCGTTATATGTAAATGCCGCAATAGCGAGTATAATGTAAACGATAGCAGCCCTTACAGATCCGCGTTTTTCGTGTTTAAGATCCCAGAAACCATCAAACGGATGCATAATTACGTACATGCCGTAAAGGATCTCTTCCCAGAATGTTCTTGTACCGTCAGGTCTTGTTGCAACTGCTTTGTTGCGCTTACCTGCGTATTTGAAAAACTGTGTTACAGCAACCGCAACAACTACTACAACGATCGGTACGATAAGTGCGTACTTTGAAACCCATTCCTGTCTGTAGTACTTGAATGCAGTGGAATAGTTTTCTGTATCGTATGCAAACTTATACATATCCATAGCATCTTCGTATCTACCATCTCTGTAGTACGCTCTGCCAAGTCCTACGTAAGCTGCATCGAAGTTATTGTTACGTTTAAGGATTTCGAGCCAGTCGTTCTCCGCTTCATCATAGCGGCGTTCACGCTGATTCTTGATAGCGTTTATAAGCGTGTCACCGTAGTCGGTACGCTTCATAACCGTAATGTTATCGGCTGTTTTATCAAGCAGGAGCATTTCATCGCCCATATATGTTATAGCTTGAATGCTCTGCATATTACCAAGCTGTGTTCCCTGGTCACCGAATACGAAAAGCAAACGACCTTCTTCATCATATGTGAATACCTTGTTTCTCTTTTCGTCAATGATGCTCCACGTTCCTTCCGGACCGAGAGCAACGTCAATGATCTTTGAAGGACCTGTTATAGCCGTTGCATCTGTCGTTGTCTGTTTTTCGTTTACTTTAACTTCACCGGAAGGCGGCCAGAAGCCGTTTCTGTCAAGGATCTCGTCACCTGCCGTATTGAGCTTTTTGACAGGTGCATAGTCACCCGATTTATCTTTTCCGGTTATAGCATTCTGCTGAGCTGCTTCATCGATAGACGATGTTGTAACGTAGATAAGTCCCATATCGTCTATCGTTATGTTATTGTACTCAGTAGATACGACAGAGTCGGAATATTTTCTCTGTTCGTCTGTCTGGAACTTTCTCCAGAATATTTCCCATGCGGAAAGCGAGGATTTCTGAGCACCGATAAAGCCCTGGAATTCGCCTTCCTTGTTGATTGCTATTATACCTCTGTATGTCGTCGAAGAAACGATGTACATACGTCCTGCCGCATCAACTGCAAGAGCGATAGGGCGGTAAAGGTCGTCAACGCTTATTTCCTTTGAAATAGGCTTGCCAATCGTTTCGACAAACTTACCTTCTTTGTCGAACACAGCTATACGGCTGTTATCCGTATCGGCAACGTAAATAAGTTCATCAGTTACGAACACACCATTGGGGCTTGCAAGTGCATCTTCAACACCGTGCTCGTTTACAAATTCGCTGATTATATATCTCTGCTTGTAACGGTTGTTAAGAACAACAATTCTGTTGTTAGTAGCGTCAGCAATATAGATATTTTCATCGCTGTCAACTGTAATATCTTTCGGGTCGTCTATAGCGAGTGTGAGACCCATCGAATCACTGTCAACTATTTCCGACGGAACGTATGCGTCGGGCGAGTTCATATACCAGCCTTCAAGTGAGTACGTGTACGTGTCATACGAGTAATACGCGGACGCCGTGATAGGCGCAAGTAACGTAAGCACACCTATAAGGACTGTAAGTAATCTGAAAAGATGTTTTTTCATATATCCTCCTTAATCCTTCATACCCGATGTACCCATCGTTTCGATGATGTTACTCTGCGTAATAACGAATACCGTAACGGGGACGATCATCATAATAACCATCGCCGCCGTACTTGCACCGGCACGGACGATACCTGCCGACAAAATCTGGCTTATTGCATAGTTGAATGTTTTCCACTGTTCACTCTGAATGTAAATGGAAGAACCTGTGTTCCAGAGCCCCTGGAATGAGTACACGATAAGTGTAAGCCAAGCAGGCTTAACCATCGGCATTGCTATCGTCCAGAATACTCTGAACTCACCTGCACCGTCGAGACGTGCAGACTCAAGCACCTGGTCGGATACGGAAGACTCCATAAACTGCTTCATCAAGTAAAGACCGAGAGTTGAACAGAATGCAGGGATAATTATTGCAAGGATGTTATCAATAAGTCCGAGAAATCTCATTGTGATAAAGTTTGCAACACCTGTGATGGTGGAAACAAACATAAGTGAGAGAACGACCATCTGGAACATCGCTTTTCTGCCGGGGAAAGGTATCTTTGCAAGCGCGTAAGCTGCCAAAGAACCGAGTGCAAGGTTACCGAACGTACCACACACCGTAATAAGCACTGTGTTGAAGATGTAACGTGAGAAAGGAACCCACGAAGTGCTCATCAATTTAAGAAGGTCTGAATAGTTCTTCGTCGTCGGATTGATAACGTAGAACTTAGGCGGGAATATCCACAGCTCATCAAGCGGCTTGAACGACTGCATTATTGCAAAGTACATGGGCAAAAACATCATTGCACCAAGGATAATGAGCATGATAGTGATTCCGGCGTCGCCTCCTGCCGAACGGTTGAGGACGACTTTATGATTACGAACTCTTAATTTCTTAGCCATATTATTCGCCCACCTTCGAAAGTATTTTCTGAATCAGCAAGTTGGAACCTATCATCATCAAGAACAGAATAGTCGCAATAGCTGATGAGTAACCGACCTCAAAACGCTGTCCGCCGTAGTCCTCGAGGTGGTGCATGATCGTATGTGCACAGTAGTCAACAGACGGGAAGCCTGCGAGCGCTGTAACGATAGCACCGAAGCTGAAGGAGTTTGTTATAGCCATAACGGCACCGAACAAAAGCTGCGGACGCATTGCGGGAAGTGTTATATACCAAAGTTCCTGCCATCTGTTACGTACGCCGTCAATAGCTCCTGCCTCGTAAAGGCTGTTATCGACTGTCTGAAGACCTGCGATAAACGAAAGGAACGTAACGCCGAGTGAGGTCCAGAGTGCAACGACTATACACAAAGGCATAACGTAGTTTGTATCCTGGAAGAACTGTATCGGTTCCGTTATAATATTCAACGAAATAAGTATAGCGTTTACGTAACCGTAACGGTCAGATGAGAAGAAAATTGCAAAAATTGAATACATAGCACCCGAAATACTCGGAGCATAGAATATAAGTGTTACTATCGCTCTTACTCTCGGCGAAAGCTCGTTGATGAACCACGCAACGAAAAGCGACATTATGTACGATACAGGACCTGTAACAATAGCAAATATCAAAGTGTTTTTGATTGCTATAAGGAATATATCGTCATCAAGAAACAAT
>JAZOSS010000125.1:0-2910 GCA_045657205.1 Eubacteriales bacterium | reverse complement strand
AAGCTCTTTTATCATTTATGCACCGAATTTTAATGTATATTTACCACCGGTACTATTGTCCCAATCTATTCCCTTAGTTATTTGATTCCATTGCTCTTCACTGCCGCTGAAATTTATCGTTTGAAGCTTTGTACATAAGGAAAATGCCCATTTACCTATACTTGTAACACTGTCCGGTATCGTTACTTGCGTAAGATTTTCACATCCGTAAAATGCGTAGTTATCTATATTTGTAACACCATCCGGTATCGTATATACTGTTTCTTTTCCAGCGGGATATGCTACGAGTGTTGTTTTATTTTTGTTAAACAATACGCCGTCAACACCTGTATAACTTGCGTTACCGGATGATACGTTTATCGCTTGAAGCTTTGAACAATTGGAAAATGCATATTCACCTATACTTGTAACACTGTTCGGTATCGTTATTTGCGTAAGTTTCTCACAGAAGACAAATGCCATATCACCTATACGTGTAACACTGTTAGGAATTGTTATTTGTTTAAGGTCATAGCAATAAGAAAACGCACTGTCACCTATACTTGTAACACCGTTAGGTATTGTTATTTGTGTAAGATCGTAGCAGTCGGAAAATGCATAATTACCTATACTTGTAACACCGTTCGGTATCGTTATTTGTGTAAGACTGTCGCAGTCGGAAAATGCCCCTTCACCTATACTTGTAACACTGTCCGGTATCGTTATTTGTGTGATGCTCAAGCAGGTTGAAAATGCATCGTCACCTATACTTGTAACACTATCCGGTATTGTTATTTGTGTAAGGAAGTGGAGTTCAAAAAATGCATAGTCACTTATTCTCGTCACACCATTCTTGATAATAATCTTTTCAATATCAAATAAATTTTTATACCACGGAGCCTTATTATCAACACTGTAATCCTTCATGGCAGAGTCGTTGATTATTGTAAGTGTGCCGTTTTTAAGCGACCATCCTTGTGCGATCTCATCACTTGTAAACGATGAATTATCAATAACTTCATCGTCTTTTGCATCCGTCACGGCGTCTGTGGCGGGTTTCGTTTCATCGATTGCTGTTTCGGCGTCGGAAATATACGTAGTATCACCTGCGGAATCTTTTCCCGTTTCACGGTCTTTGTCCTTGCCTTTTTTGTCGTCATCGTCGTCAATGTCGTCGTCTTTTTCTTCGACTCTTTTGTCATCGTCATCCGAGCAGGAGGTTATAAAAACTGCCGAAGTTGACAAAACGAGTGCGAGTGCAATTACGCCTATTTTTTTGATGCTGTCTTTTTTCATGGATATTCTCCTTAAAACAGTAAGTCTATATTTACGTAATACCACCATTATTCCGTTACCGTGTATAAAAAATTTAAACAATTGTGATATTTTTTAAAAATCGCTGTTTTCTTCAAGTATTACCGTCTTTTATCCGTTTATTTCTTCGAACCTTTTAAAGAGCTTTTCAAAGCATTCGGATATAGCCTTTTCGTCGGGCTTTACTATCTGTCTGTCGTAGGTCATAATTCCGTTTGTTTCGTCTTCAACGTCCGAAAGCTGTGTCAGGACCGTACCGCAAAGTCCCTTTTCAAGGTGCGGTATTATCTGGTCTTCGTAAAGGCTTACGAGCGCTTTCGTAAGCTCATCCTCGTTTTTATAAGATTTATATCCGAATGAATGCTCCGGGTTATAAACGTGATCCTTCACGGGATACGAATACCCTCCGAACTCCGATATTATCCTCACCTTTCCCGATGATCTTTTTGAAAGTCTTACGGGTTTAAAATATATGTGCGGGCTTTCGATATCGGTATATTTCGTTTTAAACCAGCCCGACGCCGTATCACAAAGCCTTGTTTTATCGAGCTTTTTCATAAGCTCGTACATTTCACGGCTGCGATGCTGTCCCCAGCCTTCGTTAAACACCGTATAAAGCAGTATACACGGGTGATTATAAAGCGTGTTTACCGTTTCGACCGTATGCTTTTTGAAAATTTCCCTTGTTTTTTTATTTGCGAATTTCAAAGCCTTTTTCATAAAGATGGTGGGCAGTGCCGTGTCGTATATGAAATTATACACGCCGTTATTCACCATATCCTGAAAAACGACCATACCGTATTTATCGCAGTAATAATAGAAGATATCGGGTTCAACTTTTATATGCTTACGCAATGTATTGAAGCCGAGGCGCTTTGCTGTCAGTATATCGTTTTCAAAGCCCTCGGGGGATGACGGCAGGTAGATTCCGTCGCTGAAATACCCCTGGTCAAGCAATGCGTTTGCAAAAAACGGCTTACCGTTAAGTGTGAGTATCGGGTACTTTCCCGAATCGTCAACACCGACAGAACGCAGAGCAAAATAAGACGATATCTCGTCATTTTCCGTCGTTATTTTAAAGTCGTAAAGGTAAGGATCTTCACACGTCCAAAGGCGAGGTCTTTCAGGCTCGATACGTATGGTATTTTCCTTCGTTTTGCAGACGATATCACCGCACACGAGCGTTTTTTCTTCATTTTCACAGCCGAATATTTCAACTGTTGCACCTTTGAGATCGGGTGTTATTTTTATGTTTTTTATATAGCTGTCGGAAACTGATTCCATCCACACGCTCTGCCATATTCCCGACACGGGTGTATACCACATTCCGCCTCTTTTCTTTTTTTGCTTTCCGTAGGGGTAGAGCTTTGAGAGTTCGTCGCGCACCTCTACGACAATCTCGTTTTCACCCTCTGTCACAGCGTCGGTTATATCTACGAAAAAAGGGGTATATCCGCAGTCGTGGATTCCCATTGCTTTTCCGTTGACGTATACCTTCGCAAAGCGGTCAACTGCGCCGAAACGGAGAAGCAGGCGGTCCGAAACGAAGCCGTCCGGGACTGTGAATGAGCGTCTGTAGAAAAGTCTGTCGTTTTTACTGACTCTGCGAGCTATTCC
>JAZOSS010000124.1:0-5830 GCA_045657205.1 Eubacteriales bacterium | reverse complement strand
GCTCCAAGCATAGCGCTCTATGGTACAGTCTTTGTAGTTCGGGACGTAGAAGTCGTAAGTCGAGATTTAATACAACAAACATAAAGAAAAGACACCTTTATGGTGTCTTTTCTTTATGGTCGAGGTGACAAGATTCGAACTTGCGACTTCTACGTCCCGAAGAGTTGCACACTTGATTTTTAAGTGATTTTTGCGACTTTTCGGTGCTTTTTAGTCCGAAAACGATGCTTTTGGGTGCTCTTGTAAGCACTGTTTCCACGTAGTCCAAAGCCGTAGATGGTCAAAGGTGTGGTCAAGCCGAATTAACTACATTTTTTCTGAACGGTCACTATCTTCAGTCGATAAAATTTGACTTAAGTATTCCTCAAAGGTAATTTCGTTTTTCAAAAGCTTTTCGCAGAGTTTTTTGCAAGATGCTGAAACGTGCAGCCCTTCCATATTGATGGAAGCCTCTGCGTTATCCATTGCTTTTTGTAATGCAGTATCACTCATGAATTTACCTCCTCGATAATCGTTATCGTTATTTTAACATACATAGTGAAATATTACAAGATGCTTATGAATATTACTTCAATACGCAATTTTTGCATCGCTGTAGTCAAAGAAAAGACCTTGCGAAAAAAGTTGGATTTATTTTCGAAAAAGTGCTGGACTTCCTCTCTCTTCTGTGGTATGTTGTTGTGCTAACAGGAGGTACAACACATGAAAAGTATGATAAAAGAGCTATGGCACGGAAACATAATTCCGCAAGAGGACAGCAGAAACAACTCCCCGGAAATGAAACAGTTGATGGAATACATCGCAAGGCATCACGACGACTTGCTCAAAACCATGACGGACGAACAGAAAGAGATATTGGGAAAATTCGATGATTGTTGGAGCGAGTATACAAGCTATGCAGAAGAAGCCATCTTCGAATATGCCTTCCGCCTCGGAGCGAGGCTCACGATGGAGGTGCAAACGGACATAAACGAATAACGAGTCAGGCATCGGAGAAAACCTCCGATGCCGATTTTTTGACACATCCCTCGACAAATCCCTTGAAACACCTTGATTTATTCACAATTTTATGATATAATAAGTAAATCTGATTGACAAATCTTCGGGAGGTGAGCCTATGACAATCGGATATGCAATATGCTTAATAGCCGCCGTAGGCTTGCTGATAGCCTACTCGGTGATGGTGAAAAACAAAGAATTTTGGCTGACGATGCTTTATATCAGCATAGCGGTGGTCAATCTTGGATACCTTATGATGTCTCTTGCAAACACCGTCGGGTTTGCTGTGTTCTCAAACGACGTGGCGTACCTCGGCAGCGTGTTCCTTTCAGCTTGTATGTTCCTCACCATCGTCCGCCTTTGCGGATTTGAAATTAAGAAGCAACACGTGATCACCTGCGTATCTCTCGCCGTGGTAATGTTCGCCATCATCGTAAGCTCACCGATGCTTCCGCTTTACTACAAGAGCGTTGACATTGAAATGATAGACGGCGCGGCGAAGCTCGTCAAGGAATACGGCGTATTGCATAACGCATACCTCGTGTATCTGCTCGGCTACTTTACCGCTATGATAGGCACTATCGTTCACTCGGTCAGAAAAAAGAAGATGGGCAGACCGAAGCTCGCAGGTTTTATTGCCGCCATCGTTTGCAGTAATCTCATTGTGTGGCTGTTCGAAAAGCTCGTCAGTTGGGAATATGAGTTCCTGTCCGTCACCTATATAGCGTCAGAGCTTCTGCTCCTTGTCGTATATTGGATGATGCAGGACTACGTTCACAAGAACGAAGTACCCGAACCCATGATTATGGAAAAGCCAACCGTTATCGTAGTCAACTCTATATCCAAAGCCGAGAAGATCAACCGATTGCTCACGGCTCTCCCCAAAGATAAAACACTCACGGCGAAGGAGATCGAGATACTCGGTGAACTCGTTGAAGGCAAGACGAGGAAGGATATCGCAGCCGAACATCACATCACCGAGAACACGGTAAAAACCCATGTAACACACATCTATGAAAAATTCGGAGTGTCGAGCAAGGATGCTCTGTCGGCACTCGTACATACAAGCGAAACCCAATAAATTGAATTTGGACGGAAAGCTCTGCTCTCCGTCCTTTTTTGCGCGAAAATCATCCCGTATCACCCGTAAATCACCCATCAGATCAAAAAATCACCCGTAAATCCCCCTTTTTTATTAAAAAATCACCCGCGATGGGTGATATACAAAGCAAAAATTCTTTGATATAATATAGTCAACGATAAAGGTATAAAGAAAAAATCGTGAGAAAAAACGCAAAGAGAGGTGATGCAAGTGTTACGAAAGCGAGTTCTATTCGACGCCTTTGAGTTCCCAAGGGTGAGTGGACTTGACTATCTGATGGACGAGGAAAATCCAACCACGGATTATCTGTTTATCAACGAGCCGCACGAAAAATTTTCGATGTACTTCGAGCGAGGGCAAAAGCCATTCGAGGTCACGGATAAAAACACGACGGATAAAGAGTACTGTCTGTTCCAAATGAAGCGACCGAACAGAACGATACACTTTTACTGTCCCGAACGGCTTCCCGACAGAGAATCGGTGATGTGGTATTTTTACGTGGAGATCTTCGACGAGAACGGAAAGCCTCACATCTTACCCGGTCAGATACGAGTGGTGCTTGCAGACGGCTGCCTTCGTATGTGCGACGGAAAAACGCAATTCATCGAAATTTTAGAGCAAGTCAAGCTCACCGACACGGCGGTTTCCGCCTAAAAAATTTAAAAGGAGAAAAGAAAATGAAAAAACGATTTTTAAGTATGTTGCTTGTACTCGTTATGGTAATCGGTATGATACCCTTTTCCGCTTTGAGTGCGAGTGCGGCAACAAGTGGTACTGGAACGGAAACTGATCCTTACGTTGTTACCACTTACGAGGAACTTATGACTCTGATGAAAGAGTCAAGTACGGCTTACATCAAATTGGGGTGCAACATAGCTCCCGAAAATACTACAAACGAACTTTATACCATCTACGTTTTTGGAAATAAAACCTTGGATCTCAACGGTTATTCCTTAACAAGAATTGATTACGCTACAGCGGATACAAGTATGATTGAAGTTAGATCGGGCGGTAGCTTGACTATTAACGACACTTCCTCGGCAAAGACCGGAAGTATTGATTCGACTGGCTCAAATATGTGTACTACCATTTTAATTGTGTTTGGTGGTTCTTTGATAATGAATGAGGGCTACGTAAACGGATATTGTACACGCGGAAGCGCGTATGCTGCTATAGTGTCGAAGGGTTCTGTAACTGTAAATGGTGGAACGTATGCATCGAGTAACATGTCTGGTTTGTCAATAGAAGGCGGCACTTGTACCATTTACGATGGTAACTTCGTTGATGGAGTTACTTTATGGGGCGGTAACACTAATATATATGGTGGTGTTTTTGGCAATGAAGATGGCAGCACCGATTATGCAATCAGTATCGACGGAGAGAATGATACAGGCTCGACTCCAAGCGCCTATATTTATAATGCAACATTCAATGCTCAATTATTCGCAGTAGAATTTGATAATCTTACCTTGAAAAACTGTGTTATAAATAATAGGATAACAATTTGGAAATCAAGGCAAGGTGCGAAACCAGCTATCAGAACGTTTTTGGCTGACGGTTTTAGTTTATATTTGGACGGTGTTTTGAGTACTGCAACTGACACACGATATGAAGCCTCAAAAATAGAGGTCAAATTCAATGGAAATTTGAATATGGGCTTCTCCTCTCTCACTCCCACGCCCGATATGGACGAGGCAGATTGGGATGAACTCGCATCTGACCTCGGAACGATGGCTCTCGGTAGTGCTGACACGAACATTACATTTAATTTCTTTGCAAAAGCACTCTCCGCCGATGCAATAGAAGCAGGTTACAGTGTAAAGCGCGCTCTTAAGGTTACTCGTGACGGTATCACCGTCTATGACAAGGAATACGCATCCAACGAACTTTTGAGTTGGAACTTGAAAGACAATATCGACGAGGGCGGTAATTACCACATTATCCCTACACTTAATTACTATCTTGACGGAGTTAAGGTAGAGGAAATCAGCCACCTTTACACTGTTAAGGTAACTGGTTCAACGATTAAAACGATTTCTCTTGCGGGTATCGGTACTCCCGTAATCGGTTCAGCTCCTTCGCACGCAGAATTTGCATTTAGCAACACCGACGGTGTCATTATTAAGAAACTTCAATGGGAATATTGGACTTCTGAAATGGGTGGCGGTTTTGTAAATATGCCTGACGGTAGTGTATTTGAGGAAGGAAAGCGTTATGCAGTACTCCTTGAATTAAAATCAGCGGACGGTTATTTGTTTGCAGCTAATAAAGAAGATATGACCGTATATATTAACGGTCAAAAAGCAAACCTCACATATAATTATACAAACAATGAGTTTGGTGTAGAGCTTGAAATGACACCCATCACAACCCCTGCGTTTATAGTAAAACCCGTCGGTGGAAACGTAGCAGAGGGAGAAAAGTTCACAATAACTTGGGAAACAAACTTCAAGCCCGCTTGGATAGAAATTCTTTCCTTCAATTCCGCAAACGGTGCGCCCAATAAAGCTATTGACGTGCCTGCGGATGCAACCTCGTTTGAGCTTGATGCAAATGAGTTTGGTTATGTTCTTAACGTATATTATAACGGTAATCAATGTGTTAGCAACGGTGAAAAGTTCTATGTAAATGAAATTAAACACATTAGTGAAATTAATGTAACAGTTGCACCGCCTAAGGCAGGTGAAGCTCCTGCGGATGCGACGACCACCGAATCCGGTTATACTATATCGACACAATGGTGGGTTTTGGAGGAGGATGGACAATACCGTCCTTTTGAGGGGGATTTTGAAGCCGGAAAGCAATATGCGGTCTACACACTTATAAAAGTAAAAGCAGGCTATGAGTTAGCAAACAACCCAACCATCAAAGTAAACGGTGATAGTGATATAATACGTATTTCATCTTCCAAGGAGTTTTACTCTTGTGTTTATGAATTTATTACCATTAATAGCATTGAACTTGAAGTAGCAAAGCCCGTTATCGGTGAAGCTCCCACAAAGCCTACGATTAAGAGCGTAAACGGTGATGAAAATCTTAAAGATTTGGTTAGCTTCTTCAACGACGCAAAGGTATATTGGGTAGAAGCTGATAGCGCTGAGGATATTGCAAACGGAAACAAGCATCCTACCGTATTTGCAGACGGTAAGATTTACGCATTGCACGTTGCAATTCAAACAACAAAGGAATTTGCCGAGGATTGTGTACTTAACGTTTACGGTACAGACGGAGAACTCCTTTGGAGTGGAAATATAAGCTTCTCTGATCCCTCGGATAAGACCTTGGTTTACACAGATGCATATTTGGGCAACTTTAAGCTCGAAATCGGTAACGTAAACGGTGATGACTTGATAGACTTTACCGACTTGCAAAGATTGTATCAGCATATTACGGGAGATAGTCCTTTGTCGGGTGATGCTCTCGGTGCGGCAGACGTAAACGCTGATACCGTAATCGACTTTAGCGACTTGCAGGCATTGTTCGCTTTGTTAAGTCAAAACGCTTAATTCTTTTAGGAGGATGACGAAATGAAAAAAATAATTGCATTGGCATTGTGTTTGATTTTATGCTTTTCTATGATGTCAATTACAACTTTTGCGGCTGAGGGTACGGACGGTGCTGTTACCGTTTCCGCTTCTAAAACCAATCTTGAAGTTGGCAAAACAGCCGATATTACAATTAAAGTAAACGCAAAAACCGACCCCTTGGGCTCTGTAAACCTTACAATAG
>JAZOSS010000123.1:0-9812 GCA_045657205.1 Eubacteriales bacterium | reverse complement strand
TTGCAAGAAGGTTAGAGCATAATTTAATTTGCTACATAAAAAGCAGCATCCGAAAGGGTGCTGTTTTTTTATCGAATATCTTGCTGACTTATTTCCATCTTATGCGTATCCGAAGGTCAAAGGCTCGCCCTTTGGGAGAGCTCCCGCGATAGCGGGTGAGAGGGGTGTTTTACGGCAAGTTTTCTATTCTCTCTTTGATTACTCTATCAATCATTTTACAAACTCCGTCAAAATTTTCATCTACATCTTTATTTGAAAAGCGCAGAACATAAATCCCGTATCTTTCAAGAATTTCAGTTCTTGCTGTATCGTACGCTTTACCTTGGCTTGTATAGTGCTGAGAACCGTCAAGTTCTATTACAAGACGAGCGCGGTGACAATAAAAGTCTGCAATGAAATTATCTATGATACGCTGTTTGTATATTTTTATTGGATAATATCGCAAAAAATCATACCATAAATGTTTTTCTTGTCGAGTCATATTACGGCGTAAAATTCTTGCAGTATTTAATAATTTATTATTTTTCTTTAGTGGTTCTTGATTCATTTTGCCCTCTCCGTCGGCTTCGCCGCCACCTCTCCCGAAGTGAGAGGCTATACTACCTTATTATAACGCAAATTATCATAGAAAACAAGTGTATATTCTGCGATTTGTGATGATTGTTATTCACCTCTGAAAGTGTTTCGGTAATAAAATTAACGGAAATTTTATTATAATCGGTATTAATGTATTATAATTTGCTGTATTATATATGATGAAAAATTATAATTGCTCTTTAATGAAAGGATAATATATGAAATATCTTGTGTTACTTTGCGACGGTATGGCTGACAGAAAAGTTCCTGCCCTCGGCAATAAAACCCCTATGGAGGCGGCAAACAAGCCTTGTATGGATATGCTTGTAAAGGAGTCGTTCTGCGGTGAGGTGCTGAATGTACCTGAAGGAATGGTTCCCGAAAGCGACACGGCAAACCTTGCGGTTATGTCGTACGATCCGAAAGAATTTTCTCACGGCAGATCTCCCCTTGAAGCTGTAAGTATGGGACTTGTTATGGATCCCGACGATACTGCCTACAGATGCAATGTCGTTACGATATCGGAAGATGAAGAAGATTACGATGAAAAAATAATGCTCGACCATTCCGCTGACGAAATATCAACAGAAGAAGCCGATGTTCTTATAAAAGCAATCGACGAAAAATTCGGCACGGAATTCAGAAAATTCCACACGGGTATAAGCTACCGCCACTGCCTTATCTGGAAAAATGCGCCCGGACTTTACAATTTTGCACGTCCGCATGATATCATCGGCAGAAAGATAAAGGAATATCTTCCCGAAGGCGAGATAGGCGGACAGTTTATCGATCTTTTCCGTGAAAGCTATAAGGTGCTCAACAACCACCCGATAAATGAAGAAAGAAGAAAAAGAGGCTTGAAGCCTGCAAACTCCATCTGGCTCTGGAGTCCCGGAACGAAGCCCCAGCTTCCCGATTTTAAAGAAAAATGGGGAATAAACGCATCCGTTATATCCGCCGTTGACCTTATAAAAGGCATAGGTCTTTGTGCGGGTATGCGCTCTGTTGACGTTGAAGGTGCAACGGGCAACGTGCATACGAACTTCGCAGGTAAGGGTGAAGCAACTATCGAAGAATTTAAAAACGGTGCAGATCTCGTTTACGTTCACGTAGAAGCACCCGACGAGTGCGGCCACCGTGCAGAGATAGAAAACAAGGTAAAGTCGATCGAGCTTATTGACGAAAAAATACTTACGCCCGTATACGAATATCTGAAAAACTGCAACGAGGATTATAAGATACTTATACTTCCCGACCATCCGACACCGCTTGAAATAAGAACTCATTCATCCGATCCCGTACCGTTTATGATGTATTCATCGACGAAAAAGCAGGAAGGAATACCGGCTTTCACAGAGGATCTTGCAAAGACTACGGGCTTTTATCTTGATAAAGGTGAGCATTTGTTTGATTATTTCATTGAAAAATAAAGGAATTATAAAATGAACAACGATTACAACGAAATAATAACAGAAGAAGAAAATATCCCCGAAAAACCCCAAAAAAAGAAAAACGGAGCTTTGAGGGAAGCCTTTGACTGGCTTGAGATAATCGTGCTTTCTTTGGCGTTCGTTCTTGTGTTTTTTACGTATTTCGGCAGACTTGCCGTAGTACAGCAGACGTCGATGCTTCATACCCTTGAACCGAACGATACCCTTTTTATATCTGACGTTTTCTACAAGCCCGAAATGGGAGATATAATAGTGTTTCACGCTCCCGATTCCGCAAAAATACACGACGAGCCGCTGATAAAACGCGTTATCGCAACGGGCGGACAGTCTGTATACATCGACTTTCCCAACTGGGCAGTCTACGTCTACGACGATCCCGAAGGTAAATACAACACACTTGCCGATATCAAAGCCGCAGGTATCACCCCCCTTCCTGAGGAGTATATAAAAAATAACAAGGCGTATAAACCCGAACAGACGATGAATTTCGTGGGAGGGCATTACCCTGTAAGACTTGAAGAAGACGAGCTTTTCGTAATGGGTGACAACAGACAAGTATCAAGTGACTCACGCTCATTCGGTCCTATAAAAGAAAGCTATGTTTTGGGTAAAGTAATTACAAGACTTTTACCCGTATCCGAATTTGGCGGTGTTGACTGATGCCGACGGATATAATACAGTGGTTTCCGGGCCATATGGCGAAGACGAAAAGGCTGATACGTGAAAATCTCGCATCGGTCGATATCGTCATCGAGCTGCTTGACGCAAGAATACCGTACAGCTCAGCCAATCCCGAGCTTGCATCGCTCATAGGAGAAAAGCCCGTCATAACCGTAATGAATAAAGCGTCCCTTGCCGATGAAAAGGCAAGTGCCGTATGGCGTGAGCATTATATGAAAGAAGGCAAAAGATGTATAGTCTGCGACTGCATAAGCGGTTCGGGACTCGGTCTTCTGAAAGACGGAATATCAAAAACGCTTTCGGGTAAGCTTGCAAAGTACGAAGAAAAAGGAATGTCCGGCAGACACGTAAAGGCGATGATCGTCGGTATTCCGAACGTCGGAAAATCATCGCTTATAAATAAGCTTTCAAAGGGTAAGTCGGCAAAGGTCGAAAACCGTCCCGGTGTTACGCTCAACAAGCAGTGGGTGACGACGAATATCGGTATAGACCTGCTCGATATGCCGGGCGTACTCTGGCCGAAGTTTGACAGCCGCACCGTCGGTGAAAATCTTGCCGCAACGGGTGCTATCAAGGACGATGTCGTTATTCCCGAACAGATCGCGTCATCTCTTTGCAAAAACCTTGCAAAAAAATACCCCGCCCTCCTTTGTGCAAGATATAAGCTTACGGAAGAAAAGCTTGCCGAATGTGAAGACGGTGAAAAGATACTTGAGCTTATTTGCAGAAAAAGAGGATTTCTGCTTCCCGGCGGTGTTCTTGACACCGAACGCGGTGCAGGCGTTATCCTTGAGGAATTCAGAAACGGAAAGATCGGGAGAATAACCCTTGAAAGACCGGAAGATACTTTTATATGATATTGAAGAAGCACTTAACAACGAGGGGTACGAGCTTGTCTGCGGTGTGGACGAGGCAGGCAGAGGACCTCTTGCGGGGGATGTATACGCCGCGGCGGTAATACTTCCCAAAGGACTTCTGATAGAGGGACTTGACGACTCGAAAAAGCTGACGGAGAAAAAAAGAGAAGCGCTTTTCGACGTTATAACGGAAAATGCAACAGCGTACGCCATAGCATCCGTAAGTCCTGAAAAAATAGATGAGATAAACATACTTAACGCCGTTATGCTCGCTATGAATACGGCTGTCGAAAAGCTGTCACCGAGTGCTGACTTTGCGCTGATCGACGGTAATATCGCACGCGGATTCGGTATTCCGTGTAAAACGGTCGTAAAGGGTGATGCGAAAAGTCCGTCGATTGCCGCGGCAAGTATCCTTGCAAAGGTAAGCCGTGACAGAGAGTGTTATAAGCTTGATGAAATGTATCCCGAATACGGCTTTGCCAAGCATAAAGGCTACGGAACGAAGGCTCATATGCAGGCTTTGCTTGAATACGGCCCGTGCCCGTGCCACAGAAAGACGTTTTTGAAATTTTTAAATAATGACAAATAAGAGTAAAACGGGAAAAGAAGGCGAGGATAAAGCCGCCGAACTTCTTGAAAAAAGCGGTTACCGCATACTTTTCAGAAACAAACGGTACGGCCATCTCGAAACCGATATAATATGTGAAGACGACGAGTATATAGTCTTCGTTGAAGTGAAAACAAGAAAGTACAATCCCGCATTTGGACGGCCATCGTCTGCCGTGGATGCAAAAAAGAGGCAAAATTTAATAAATTGTGCCGAAGCGTATCTTAACGAATACGGTACAAAAGGAAAGCTTATCCGCCTGGACGTTGTGGAAGTATACGTAAAAGACGGTAAAGTATATAAAACGGAGCATTTAAAAAATGCAATAACAAAATAATGGAGGATCACTATGAATAATTATCCCGAAAACAACCAAAATGAAACGGTTTACGACAATTTTGAAAACACACTCAGTGCAACACCTGAAACAGCACCGGCAAAAAAGAAAAAACCGTATGCAAAGATAATAGCGATCATCGCAGCGGTTGCAGTCGTTCTCGGTGTTTGTGTATTTGCTTTTGCAGGCAAAATAGGACACACGATAGCTAAGATTTCAGGTCCCGAAAAGCATTTCAACTACGTTGTCAAAACGAGCTTCAACGATCTTTCCTCACCGCTTTTCTCGGCAATGGATGAATTTAACTCCATAAAGCCCGGCAGTGTGAAGCCCGTAGCTACGGAAGGTTCTGTGAAGGCTGAAATATCCGGTTCCTTGCAGGAGTTTGTCAACGGCAAGCTCAATGCCAATATGAGCAATGCCGAAATATCCTATGTAGGCGTTACAGATCCTGACAAGATCGCAATAGATATGAAATTTCTTGTAGGTGAAAAAGAGCTTGCCGCAGTCGAAGGACGTATCGACTACGATAAAAAGCTTGTAAGCCTGCTCGTTCCCGCCCTCGGTGACACGGCTCTTGCATTTCCTTTGGAAACTGAGGGAACGATGCCCGAAGAAATGGATGCTTTTATTGAAAAAGTACGTAACTCGGAATTTGATTTTCCCGAATCAAAAAACACGAAGAAGCTTTTGGCAAAATACCTCGATATAATCCTCGGTGAGTTTGAGGAGATCGAAAGAACAAACGAAAAGCTCACGGTATCGGGCGTTACACAGAAAATGACACGCTTTGATATAGTTATCGACGAGAAGCTTGCACTTGACATAGCAAAGGCTGTCCTGACGGAAGCGGAAAACGATGAAGATATAAAAGCACTTATCGAGGAATACTACGACAAACTTGATGCAGATATGAGAGATATGATGTTTGACGGAAAGACGGCGTCTGAAGTGTTTGACGAATTCTCAAAATCTGTCAGCCGTGCGCTTGAAAATATCGAAAAGGAAGAAGCAGACTCTGATGAAGAAATAAAGCTCATCGTCTGGGCTGACAGCAATGGCGGTATCTCTGCCGTGAAGCTTGACAACGGAGAAGATGATGCAGAAATATTCTTCGGAATTGCAAAGGACGGAAAAGATACAGGCTACGAGATCTCTATAACTGACGAAAACGGCGATGAAACGTTCGAAATAAGCGGTGTTTCAAGCGAAAAAGATAAAAAAATATCGGGCAACGCCGATATGGCTATACAGGGCAAAGAAGCTCTTGATGTAACTTATCAAAACGTAAGCTTTGAAAAGGATGCTGTAAGCGGTGAATTTACAGTTATTCCGGGTGAAATACCCGTTGCGGCTGTCAAGGACGGAACGAACTTTGATATAAGCAAATACGCACTTACTTTTAAGGTGGATGCGAAAGAAACTGAAGGCGAAACCGTTTTGACACTTACGGAAAACGGCAGCGAGATAGCAAAGCTCACTGTAAAAACGGTTTTATGCGAAGAAATACCTTCTATGTCCGAGCATACGAAAACGGAAACCGATCCCGATAAATGGGTAACAACGATAGATCAGTCAAAGCTTTTGACGCTTGTTGTCAACATTTCCGATGCACTCGGTATATCTCTTTTAGGCTGACCGCTCAATAACAACTATTTTAAGAGCTTCCTTCGGGAGGCTCTTTTGTTTTCGGTGCTTTCGCAAGGAATATTATATTTTATCACACAAATAAAAAATCAAGGCCTTTGACGACCTTGATTTTTTTGTATTACATATCAATGTAGGATGTATCGGGGATGTAAGCTGTACCGGAGCCGGAAAAAAGATTCCAAGCAAGCACGAGCAGTATAATTGCGATGACGACGGCAATAGCAACGCGAATAGGCGATATCGGTGTTTTTCCGCCGACCTTGCCCGTCTGACCGTTGACCATAAAATTGTATATCTTGCCTTTGTATTTGAAGGAAGATATCCAGATGGGCAGCAAAAGATACTTGAATTTTATATTCGAGTAGTCCGTGTTGAAAGCAATGTTGCGTACGTGGGAGGTGAAATGGTTGCTCTTGACGTCGGATGCGATACCGCTTCGCAGTATATTTTCGATGTCGCGCTGTGCCTTTTCCCACGACTCGTCAAGTCCGACGGAATATCTTTCGGAAATAAATCCCGTTATGTATTCGGGCTTGTAGATAAGATTTTCCTCGGTGTTGAACGGCTGTATTGCTTTAAGGATTGCTGTGTCGTAACGGTTCGTAGCTATCTGCAGGTTGTCGTTGATGAACTTTCGGTACGTTCCCGATGTGGTGTACCAATCTATAACGGTCCTTGTTTCGCCCTTTGAGTTGCGTACGCGTCTTTCCTTACCGTACTGTGCCGTGTAGTCACTGTCGGTGTCGGTGTCAAACGTCCAAACGGGGATGTAGACACCTTTGAAGGCTTCGGGTTTTGCTTTTTCCTTTGCTTCCTTCGGGCAGAAAAGCTTGCCCTTTATCCAGGACTTGAACCTCTCGCCCGCACTTTTTTTGTCAATTTTGAACGGACACACACCGCCGGGAGCAAGCGTGTCAACGTCCTTTTCCTCCATTACCTGATTTGATCCGCAGTAGGGGCATTCGTTTGACAAGTCAAGCTCGTCGTAGATCGACTCCGCACCGCACATCTTACAGATGATTGTCTTCTTTTTTGCACCCCAGTCACAGTTTCCACGTGATTCGGCACTGTCAAAGTCAAGCTCTTGTGCCGCAGTCTGCTCGTCTTCGTCCTTTTTTGCTTCTATTTCGTATTTTGTTCCGCAAAAAGGGCATACGAGTCCGCCGCTTGACGGATCAAATTCGACAGTACCGCCGCAGGCAGGACACTTTTTATCGGTAGCGTCCTGCGTCTGCTCGCTTGATATATTTTCGTGATTTAATTTTTCACTCATATTTCACCGTTTATTTTGCGTCGCTGTCGTTGAAAATATCTCCGCATTCGGGGCAGAACTTCGGAGGATTTTTGGGATCCTCGGGAGTCCAGCCGCACTTGTCGCACTGATAAAGGGGAGCGCCCGACGGTTTTTTAGCACCGCATTCGGGACAGAATTTACCGCGGTTTACTTTACCGCAGGAACAAGTCCAGCCCTCGTCGGGCTTTTTTGTACCGCATTCGGGGCAGAAGTTGCCCGATACCTCGGCACCGCAAGCACATTTCCACGTGTTTTCAGCCTTTGCTTCGGGCTTTTTTGATCCGCACTCGGGGCAGAATTTACCCGTTGCCGCAGCACCGCAGGAGCATTTCCAAGCGTTTGCGGAAGCTTCCGCAGCTGCTCTTTCAGCTTGCTGCTGAACACCCATATTGTAGAAGTTCTGAGCCGCACCGAAGCCTGCGTTGCCTGCTCCTCCGACCATACCCATGCCCATAAATGCGTTGACGGCACCGTTGGGGTTGGATGCAGCGGCTTCCATTGCGTTTGCCGTTGCGGTCGTCATACGTCCGCTTGCCATAAATGCGTTTGCACCGTACGATGCGGAATCTTCCATTTCGTTGATCTTCTTCATATCCTCGTCGGAGAGGGTGATGGGGTTCAGAGCGATCTTTTCAATGGAGATACCTCTTGTTTCAAGCCACTCGGACTTGAGTGCCTCGTTCATTGCCGCCTTCAGCTCTTTCGTCTTTGCAGAGATCTGCGAAGGACGGAGCTCCTGCTCGGAAAGCATACCGAAAGCAGGTACGAGAGCGTCAATAAATTCTGTTTTAAGCTGAGCGTCAATGCTTTCGCGCGTGAACTCGTCTTCAATATTTCCGCATACTCTTGTATAGAAGAGTACGGGGTTCTGAATTATATACGAGTAAATACCGTTGCATCTTACCTGAACGGTTCTTCTGATACCGATCTGCTTGTTTACAACGTCGAACATTATCGGTACGGGTGTACCGAATTTGTTGTTCATTATTTCTTTTGTATTAAAGTAGTATATTCTCTGGTCCTTTGCTGTATCACCGCCAAAGGTAAAACGCTTGCCGAATGTCTTGAAAGAATCAAGAATACCCTTGCCAAGACCGCCGTAGAAGATACTCGGTTCAGTTGACGTATCGTACGTAAATTCACCGGGTTCAGCACATATTTCAACGACCTTACCCTGCTCAACGATCATCATACACTGTCCGTCCGCAACGGCGATGATCGAGCCGTTTGAAATTATATTTTCTTCACCTTTTTTGTTTGAAGAACGAGAAGAAGTGCGCTTTGAGCCTTTCTTTACAAGAACGTTTGCGTCGAGCGAGTCACAGTAAAAATACTCTCTCCACTGATCTGCAAGAACGCCGCCGCCGGCACCTGTGAAAGCTTTAATAAGTCCCATGGTATATGATCTCCTTATTTTTTAATACTGATTAATTATATCATTACACCTCTCTTTTGTCAATAAAATGAGGAAAAAATATTCCCCGTGACAATTTTAGCACTCTATGTATAAGAGTGCTAAAATTAACAATTAAAACATAAAAATACCACGCATAATTAATCTTTTTGAGTATAATAATAATCAAGGACACGGAAGTGAAATAAAAATCTTAACACTAATGATGTCCGAGTGCCAAATTTAAACAATAAATCAGGAGGTATTACCATGTTTGATGTTAAACCCTATCCGAAAAGAAGTATGTCGTTTTTCGATCCGTTTGCAGACTTCGGAGTATTTGAAAGAAAATATCCGGGCAGTATTTTCAGCACGGATATAAAGGAAAGCGATTCGGAATTTGTGATCGAAGCGGATCTTCCGGGTTTTAAAAAAGAGAATATCACTCTGGAAGCAGACGGTGATATTCTTACGATAAAAGCTACGAGAAAAAGCGAATACGAAGAAAACGACAAGAAAAACAAATTCATCCGCGTTGAGCGTTCATACGGAACGTACGAAAGAAAATTCGATATTTCCGGCATTGATACACCGTCGATAAAAGCAAAATATACAGACGGAGTGCTCTGCGTGACACTTCCTAAAAAATCGGCTCTGCCCGAAAATACAAAACGATTTGAAATTGAATGATCCTCTTAAACAAAATAACGCTCTGAAAAGCGTGATGTTCTTATCGGAGAAATTATAAATTGGTTTGTTTATATTTGCTCCGCCGTAAACAAATAATTAACCCCGACAGATTTTTAGGTCTGTCGGGGATTGTTGTATAACGAAAACCACCCGCTGAGCGGGTGGTTCCAAAGAGGCTTTTGCCGTTGAACAAAAAAACCTCCGATGATATAATACAAGCAGGTCTAGCCAACCGCAAGTAAGAAATCAAAGGAGGATGTCAAAATGAAGATT